>DASZJS010000219.1:0-5990 GCA_035947935.1 Gemmata sp.
CGAGCTTCCACTTGCCATCCGTCCCGATTGCGTCATCGACTTCTCAGCGCCCGAGGGCACCATGTCGATCCTGCCGGTGTGTGTTGCCCGGCAGATTCCCATTGTGGTTGCCACCACCGGACACACGTCCGCCCAAAAAGCCGAAATCGAAGCCGCAGCTCACCAAACTGCCGTTCTCTTCGCCCCAAACCTGAGCCTGGTGGTGAATTTGCTCTTTAAACTCGTCCGCTTGACCGCCGAGGCACTCAAGGGCAAGGGGTTTGACGCGGAGATCGTGGAACGACACCATCGCTACAAGAAGGACTCTCCGAGTGGTACGGCCGTGCATTTCGCACAAATTATTCAAGAGATCCAGGGCGGTCACTTTGTCCACGGCCGCGAGGGGCTGGTGGGTGAACGAAAAGCCGATGAAATTGGACTACACGCGGTTCGCGGTGGGGATAATGTCGGTGAACATACGATCATATTCACGACACTCGGGGAAACTCTCGAACTCGTCCACAAAGGACACAGCCGCGACAGCTACGCTCGCGGAGCCTTGTTAGCTGCAAAGTTCCTGGCAAATCGCCCCGCAGGCCGCTACACGATGACCGATGTTCTGGGACTCTGATTCTGAGAACGGAGTTCAATCTCGGAATGCGGAACGAAGAGAACCAAACCAAGGAAGATAGGTGCCAGGTGTTACTCCCCATGAAAACCATCACGCGAACCATCGCCATTGGCTGCTTCGTCTGTTTTCTCGGCGCGGCTCCCGTCCTTGAGGACGAAAGCGAGATCATCAAGAAACTCAAGGACAAGGGAGCCGAGATCGCCGAGAGAAAAGGCATCGCCACGGCACTCTCGCTCGACGATGGCTCGAAATGGACTGCGACCGAGTTCAAGCAAGTCGGTCAACTGACCCACATCAAGAACCTGACGCTGAGTAAGTGTCTCGACGATGAGGTGCTCGGTTACCTGGGTACACTTTCGGAACTGGAAATGCTCCAGACGAATCTCGCCGAGATCACTGACGATGGGCTCAAGCGGCTTGTTCCGCTCAAGAAACTCCGGATCGTGAAGTTCTTCCACCCCGCCAAATCATTCACCGGCTCCGGGCTCGCCGCTCTGAACGAACTTCCTAACCTCGAATCGCTCACCGTTGCCGGCTCGCTCTCCTTCGGTGACGAAGGAATGGCAGCCGTCGCAAAACTGACTCGTCTGAAGCAGCTTCGGACATGGCATGCCGGCCAGACCATCGAAGGGATCAAGAAGCTCAAGGACTTGAAGAACCTCACGAGCCTGACGCTCGGCCAGCGACTCACTTACCAGCCGCCTGCATGCGTGACGGACGAAACCATCGGGATTCTCGTGGAACTCAAGTCACTGGAGTTTCTACAACTTGAAGAAGCCCGTTTGACGTTCTCCGCACTCTCTCAACTCAAGCAACTTCCCCAACTCAAGAAACTCAACCTCGAAGGGATCGATGTCCCAGAGGCTGATGTCGAACGGCTTCGCAAGGAGCTACCCAGGGTGGAGATCACCTGGAAGAAACCGACCGAAGTGTTCCAAAAGCGGATTCACGCACTCTTCGACAAGCCGTAACTCTTGGGCTTTGACAAGAAAGAGGATCAGCCGCAAAAAGCTCAAAAAGCACAAAAAGGAAAAAACCAGATTGAACAACAGTGTACTTTGACAAGTCTAACAGATCAAAACTATTCTCACTTGTATTTTTGCATTCTTTTTGTGCTTTTTGTGCTTTTCTGCGGCTAATTCTCTTGGCTTTCCGCATTGTACTCCCCTGCTCACCGTGACCCTGGGGCAATCTTCCAAAGCTGCACGGTTTTGTCCGCACCGCCGACTGCGATGACATTGGAAGCGTTCGAGAAAGCAACCGAGATGATCTCGCCCGTGTGCTGAATGCGGGCGATCGGGTTACCGGTCGTTACATCGCGGATCTTCACAAGCCCACCGCGGTTCCAGTCGCCTTCAGTGGTGGCCAACAGCTTGCCGTTGGGAGAAAAAGCGACAACACACATATCGCCTTGGCCCGGAAGAATGAGGAGTTCCTTCCAATCAACGGTGGACCAGACCTTCACAGTACCATAGCGGAGCCCAGCAGCGAGAAGAGAGCCATCAGCAGAGAGGGCGATGGACCGAACCTCCCCGTTCGTGACATCAAGAGTACGGAGCGGAGCCTCAGTCTGCGTGGACCAGACGATAATGGTTCCGTCTGAACTTCCGGAAACGAGCCATTCGCCGCTGGCGCGGTAGGCGAGGGAATTGACCCATGACTTGTGGCCTTTGAGAGTGGCTTTGAGTTGGCCAGTAGCGACTACCCAGAGTTTGATCGTCCCGTCAATGCTGGCAGTTGCCAGTGTGGTTTTGTCGGGGCTGAAGGCGACCGAAGTGACAATGCCGCGATGGCTGATGAGGCGGTGCAGGCGTTTGCCGGTGGCAGCATCCCAGATTGCAGCGCTGTGATCGTAGCTGCCCGTCGCGAGCAACTTTCCCGCCGGGTGAAAGTGAACTGAGGCGATGGCATCGTCGTGCCCCCGACATTTCGCCAATTCGCCACCAGTCTGTGAATCGATGATGTGAGCAATCGCATCAGCGCTGGCAATGGCCAGACGGTCGCCGCCGGGGCTAAAGGCAACGCCAGCGACCCAGCCAGGAAGTGTGAGCGAGAGTTGCGGAGCGTGTTCCCGTTTGTCGACAACGGGCATGAGATGGCCCCATGAAAGCAGGTGGGGATCGGGTGGTAGCGGGTCTGTGGGCTTGATTACGCCAGCCATCACGAGCGTGCCAACCTGAAAATACGCGGCGTCCGCATCGGACGTGGAACCGGGGAAGTGACCGAAGCCGCCATCGGGATTACGGCACGAGAGAGCCCAAGCCGCAGCCTTGCCGATTGCGGCTCGACACGCGTGAGAACCCTTGCCTTCATGCCGCAAAGTGAAAACCGCATCAAAAGTGGCATGGCGATCGCGGGCCGGCATGTTCAGAAACCAGCTACCATCGGGTTTCTGATCGCGCAGAATGCGGGTGACCATTTCCTTCGCACGCGGAGTTTCTTCCTCAACAAGCCGGTAGTAGTGCGATGAGTGGAACGTGGCCGCGACGTGATCGTTCGAGTAGCCGGTCTCATCTTGCACCATGAGGGCGCGAATACCACGGTCTGCTTTTTCGGGTATCGGCTGACCAGCGCATAAGTACGCCAGTGGGAAAAAGCTCGTCGAATACGCCGGTAATTGCTTGTAATCCTCCTTCAAGATCGCTTCGAAGACTGGCAGCGGATTGTACAGTGGTTTGCGACCGAGAGCATGCAGTGCCACCAGACCTTGCGTGGTGTTGTACGTGCGGCCCTCGGGCGATTCCGGGGCAACGGTTCCGGCGACATTGAAGAAGGCACCGTTCGTCTTTTGCCGCGACAGAAGAAACTCCACGGTCTTCTCTTCGTGGGGCAGCTTCCACCCGAACGTCTTGTGGATTGTGACGGCATACGTGACCGCTGCCAGATCGCTGGAGGCGGAGTCGGACATGCCGCGATATTCGGGATTGATCCCTGGTTGGAACGAACCGTCGGGGCGGGCGGTCTTGCGGTAGAAATCTTTGAGTCCCTGAAGAACTTCCTCGGCAGTGGGGGACTGTTTTTCCGCTATGGGAATGGACTTCGGAAGCGTCGGAGCGGGTTCGGCGGCATGGGACACTGCGGCGACAACAACGCAAAGAATCATGAGCAACCGTCGCATGGCAACATCTCTTGGTGTTGGCTTCCAAATGATTCACGCCAGGATTGGTTTCACCACAACCCCGCTCACATCAGTGAGTCGATAGTCCCGCCCGGCGTGGCGGTATGTCAGTCGCTCGTGATCGAGCCCCAAGAGATGCAGGATCGTGGCGTGCAAGTCGTGAACGTGAACTCGATCCTGAACGGCGTCCCAGCCGAATTCATCGGTTTCACCGTGGGCCATTCCGCCCCGCACTCCGCCTCCCGCGAGCCACATGCTGAACCCATAGGGATGGTGGTCCCGTCCATTGGTCCCCTCGGCCGCAGGAGTGCGGCCGAATTCGCCGCCCCAGATCACCAACGTGTCCTCCAACAACGCGCGTGCCTGAAGGTCTTCCAGAAGGCCGGCGATTGGTCGATCAGTTGCGAGAGAGTTTTTCGCGTGTCCACCCTTGAGGTCGCTGTGCTGGTCCCACGGCTGAAAACTGCCGGTGGTGTGGTAAAGCTGTACGAACCGCACACCGCGCTCCACAAGCCGCCTCGCCAGTAGACACTGGCGGCCAAATGTTTCGGTTTCCTTCTGATCGATGCCGTAGCGGTGCTGCACCCGATCCGTCTCTCGCGTCAGGTCAAAGGCATCGGGGGCTTGCATCTGCATCCGATAGGCCAGTTCAAAGGACTCGATGCGAGCAGAAAGCCGACTGTCTTCGGCACGGTAAACACTGTGGAGGTCGTTCAGGAAACGCAAATCATCGAGTTCTCGGCGCTGACTGGCTGGTTCAATCTGGTCGTTCTTCAAATTGCGAATCGGATTCTTGAGGTCGGAAACAAAGGTTCCCTGGTGGGCTGCGGGCAGGAAGGCGGCACCGTATTGTCGCCCACCTTCGATGAGTGGCCCGGGGCCAATGGCGATGAAGCCGGGCAGGTTCTGGTTCTCCGTGCCGAGGCCATACGTTACCCATGCGCCCAGGCTCGGTCGCGTGGCGACTCGTTCGCCGGTGTTCATCTGAAGACAACCGCCGGGGTGGTTGACATCATCGGCAACCATTCCGCGCAGAATACAGAGCCGATCTACGCATGATGCAACGTGCGGGAAGAGTTCGCTCACTTCGAGGCCAGACCTGCCGTACTTCTGGAACTTCCACGGTGAGGCCAGCAGATTCCTTTTCTGACCCAGGTAGAGTTTGGGCGACGGCTTGCCGTTCTGTTTCGTGAGTTCGGGTTTGGGGTCGAATGTATCCACCTGTGAAGGGCCGCCGGGCATGAAGAGGAAGATCACCCGCTTGGCCCTGGCTTTAAAATGCGGCGAACGGGGTGCGAGCGGATTGGTGACAGAAGGCGTGGCGCGAGTTTCATCGGCCAGAAGGGCTGTCAGCGCCAGAGAGCCAAAACCGGCCCCAGCTCGTCGGAGTAGTTGGCGGCGGTTCGGATGGAACATGTGGAAGTTGTAACTGGTCATATGGGTGAACTCTCGAATGCGGAACTCGCCGGGTGTTGAGAACCAGGGGGTTACACCCCTGGAAGCCGTTACGTCAATCCACGTACAGAAACTCGTTCGTACACAAAACGAGAAGGCAATAGCGTTCCAATGGGTCGGGACCACCCGGGACAACCGCCGGACGCAACCGTTGCGTTCCGAGGTCGATCTCGGCCTTAGTGGGGGGACGACCTAATGCGAGAGCGTACAGGTAATGGATGCGGCCCTCTGAGTTCGCGGGGGCCTCACGGAGTATCCGTGCTGCGAGGGCTTTGGCCATGCCGCTCACGAACGGATCGTTGAGGAAAAAGAGAGCCTGCGGGGCGACGATGGATTGCCCGCGCTGAGCGACAATCAAGCTGGGGTCGGCACGGTCGAATAGCCGACCGAAGTCGGACGTATTTGCCCCGGTTCGCGCGGACATCAGGTAGAGAGTGCGACGGGGGACGGACAGTTCGGTGAATGGCGGTCCCCCGAGTGTATTATCCAGACGACCAGACACGGAGAGGAGGCTGTCTCGGATGGCTTCCGCCTCCAGACGTGCGCGGTTCATCCGCCCGAAAAGGCGATTGTCTGGATCGCGGGCCAGCACAGCATCGCTCACACTGCTGCTCTGCTGGTAGACCGCCGAGAGCATAATGAGCCGGTGCATTGCTTTCACGGACCACCCAGACTCGACAAACCGCTCAGCCAGGTAATCGAGCAACTCGGGATGCGTTGGACGCTCGCCTCGCTCGCCAAAATCGTTGGGAGTGCGAACCAGACCTTCACCGAAGTGGTGTTGCCAGATCCGGTTCACCATCACGC
>DASZJS010000220.1:0-6338 GCA_035947935.1 Gemmata sp.
CCCAGGCAACCGAAGCGTCTCGCCCCATGTGGTTGTGAATATTCTCGACCGCCACGGTCGCTTCATCGACCAGAACGCCGACCGCCATCGCCAACCCGCCCAGCGTCATGATGTTGATCGTTTGTCCCGCCAACCAGAGGGCAACCAGCGCTGCCATGATGGCCAGGGGGATGTTAAAGACCACAACGATGACACTCCGCCAGTCGCGCAGAAACAGCAGCACCATGAGCCCCGTCAACACGGCCCCGAGCAACCCTTCCTTCAAGACATCGGTCATGGCTCTGGTGACATAGGGCGACTGATCAAACTCGAAGCGAACCTGAATGTCCTCCGAGACAGCCGCCTGCATCTTCGGCAGGTTCGCTTTGATCTGGTTGACCACGCTCAGGGTTGAGGCATCCGGGCGCCTGGTGATCGGCAGGAAGACCGAACGCCTGCCGTTCACAAGGGCATAGCCGACGGGGAGGTCGGTACTGTCCTCCATCCTGCCGATGTCGCGCAGATAGACGGGTCGGCCGGGGCCAGGACGCAGTGGAATCTTGCCGAGGTCGTTGAGATTGGCGACGACTGAGTTCACCGACACGATGGGGGCCTTGTTGCCGATAATGATGTTGCCAGAGGGACTGATATAGTTGCCGTTCGTGAGAGCAGTGATGACTTCGTCGGGCGACATGGAGTAGGCCCGAAGTCGCTCCGGGTCCACGTGGATGACGAGGGTGCGAGCTTCGCCGCCAAATGGGGGAGGAGCGGAAACACCTGGGAGGCTGGACATCAAGGGTCGAACCCGAAAGGTCGCCTCATCCTGGATCTCACCGACACTGCGAGACGGGCTGGAGAAAACCAGATAACCCACCGGCACGCTGCCGGAGTCGTACCGCAGGACGATGGGTGGTACTGTGCCCGGGGGTTGCCAGGCCCGCGAGCGGTCGATGTAGCTGACCGTTTCGGCCGTGGCTTGCGCCATGTTGGTGCCGGGGTGGAACGAGAGCTTGATGAGAGCGATGCTCTGGATGTTCTTCGACTCGACGTGGTGAATTCCGCTGATGTAAAGGAAAAGGAACTCGGCGTAGTTGGTGAGGTAGCCTTCCATTTGGGCCGGGTCCATGCCACCGTAGGGCTGAACGACGTAGATAACGGGCGTATCGAGTTCCGGAAAGATGTCAACAGGCATGCGCATCACAGCCAACCCGGCCGCGAGTACGATGGCGACAAGGGCGACCATCACCGTCACTGGGTGCCGCAGGGCGAAGAGAATGGGATTCATCGACTTACTTTCGGAGCAGACCAAAAGACTACTGTTCGGACATTTTCACCTGCTGACAGCCTATTCTAGCACATGTTTGTAGCTCAAAGCGCGTAACTACTTCCCTTAAAGCAAGTTAGCGACTGTGCATTATATGAACTCGGATTTGCTGCCGAATTACTGGTCAAGGGCTTTGGAAAGGAGCCTGCTGATGATTGGTCAGAAGCGACAGTATCGCGCTGTGCTGAGTTGGCTATGAACTGATACTGCGATGTCGTTCTTCTTGGCTAGAGCCGTGCTGCCACTGGCTCGACTGCGAACGTGAATGTATCGGCGGTCACGACTGCCGGAAGAGGGAGGGCAGCCCGGTCAGTGAATGGGCGGTCATCCACGCGGAACGAACCGTTTGGTACGCGAACCCCAAGCCCATCTTTCGATCGGTAAATCAGCACAGGGAAGGGAACGTGGGGCAGGATCACATGGGCGTTTGGCCCCGGGCCAAGCATCACCTCATTGCCCATCAAAAGCACACCATCCACCGCAACGGGCAGACGGTGCCCGCTCGTGAGTTCGAGACGTGCGGTTGAACTCACCGATACCGGCTTGTGGAACAGGAATTGACAGGTTGCTCCGAGGGTCACGCGGTCCCCAGCCGACAGCACTGCACGGGTGGCTTCATTCCCATTCACCAGAACCGCTTTTCCGGATTCAACCACGTAGCCCTCGCCATCGCGGGTGATTTCGGCGTGCAGTCGCGAGACATCCGCGAATAAGGGCACATCCACGGGACCATCGCCGGTAGCTTGCCCGAACGTCACCCGGTTCGAGAGACACACGAGATACCCACCCACTCCATCGACCCAGAGAAGGAATCGTTTCACCATCGCGGGACTATATGAAGTAGAGAGCGACGAAGAATGAGAACCGGGCGAGGATGTGGAACCGGCAGGTCTGTTGGAATACGAGCGTGTTACGCTGTTCGCGTTGAGTGCAGCGATGCTTTCCGGATCGTTCTTAGTATCCGATTGCCCGTCTTTGGCGCCCAAATAGTCTGCTGTAGCTGGGGCTGCAGCGAGCCAAGCCTTTCCGCGGATAGCCTTTGCCTCCCGGTGCTCGGGGGCCACTGCCAACACCGCCTCTGCCGCGGCGAGTGCCTCCCGCCAGAGCCGCGCCTCAGCGGCATCGTAGAGACGCCCCACGGCCGATCGGAACTTGGTATGACGATCCTCGACCGCGGTTCGGAAACGGTCGAACGCTGCGGGCGGGCAGGGGAGCTTGGGACGAAGTTTGTCCATTTCTGCGATGGCTCGAAGAAACTCTCCACGGTCGGCCAGTTCGGCCGCCATCCCCCAGTCCTGGGCGGTCTCTTCCAGTCGGGTAAGGTCGGGATGAAGGACACCACGGTCCCGGAGCTTTCCGACCGCGTTGATCGTCTCGGGTGGGTTGCCTGCTTCAAGAGCCGCGCGCACCTGCACCAACCCGAGCCGAGCGAGTGTTTGGCGTAAACCCGCGACAACTTTTTCCCCAGTATTCAGTGCCTCGGCAGCGAGCAGATCCCGCCACGCCGCATCGGGGTTGTGCTGGTCGAGGAACTTGGCGGCGCGCGCTGCGTATTCGCGAACGACTTCACGAGCCAGCCGCCAAGCCCGGCGGTATCCCTCGGCAATCAGCGGTTCGATCAGCTTGTGCGCATCCTCCGGTCGGTGGTTCGCCACCGCCTCTTGAGCTTGACGCAGAACCAGCCAGGGAGAATCGGCCATAATTGGGGTGAAAGCAATCGGGAACGGAATGATGTGTATTTAGTGTACCAAACCTAATGCCCGAAGGCAGTTCGGAGGGCGCTCACTCGTGATTACGGGTGGTTGTTATGCCAGAAGGCATATGTTTCCAAAGAAATGACGTCAGCCAACAGTGATGCCCAGCGCATCACCTAGCAAAGCCTTGAAGCCTTTTCTCAGTTTCGGGGGTCGGCGACATACTCTTCGGCCAGAATTGGTACAGCAACTTCATCCACTACCGTGCCGGGCATCAGATCGAGCATGGTGCGAACGATCTCCTCGCGCATGGAAAGGAATGCAGAGGCACAGCGTGGATCGAATTGCCGACCTGCCTGCTTTTGGACTTCCGCAAAAGCCCACGCTGGCGATTTGCCCTTCTTGTTCTCGTGGTAAGGGCGGTGCGAGGTCATCGCATCAAAAGCATCGGCAACGGCCAAAATCCTGGCGAGGAACGGAATGTCTTCTCCGGCAAGTCGGTCGGGATACCCGTTACCATCCCAGCGTTCGTGATGGTTTCGCACGATCGGGATGATCGGCTGCATCTCGGGAATCGTTTGCAGAATCTTGGCACCCATTGTCGTGTGCTTCTGCATCGTTGCGAATTCTTCGGGAGTCAGTTTTCCCGGCTTTCGCAGGATCGCATCGTCGATCCCAATCTTGCCGATATCGTGGAGCGGACCGCCGAGTTTGATGAACCGAACCTGATCATCGGGTAGTTCGAGTTTCTTGGCCAACATGGTGGCGTATTTGGTCACGCGCTGGGTATGTCCGCCTGTGTAAACATCCCGCAGTTCGACTGCCTCAGCCAGGATGGTGATGGTCTTCAGGAACAACTCGTCCTGTTTCTTGAGGAGTTGTGCGGCCTCAATCGCCGCGGAAACGTGGGCAGCGAGGGCATCGGCCAGAAACAAATCATCCTCGGTAAATGGATCCTGATCGAAACTGCGATCGAGGTGCAACACCCCGAGTCGCTTCCGGGGAGTGCGCAGCAGTACGCTCAAGACACTGGCCATTGCGCCGTCGGCGATGCTCTGAGTAATCTTCGTCTCGTCGTCCCAGTTGAGGGTGCTGGAGAGGAGGGAAATCCCACTCGCGAAGCAACGGTTAACGAGCTTCTTTGAGTAAGGGAATCGCCCTGGTGCATCGGCTACGCCAAGCGCGATCGTGCGAAGGAGTTTCGGTTCTGAAGAATCACCTTCGGCCAGAACGATAGCACCCCGTTGAGCCTTCAGCACACTGACCGCATCGTTCAAGATCGCATCGAGAAGTTGTGCTTCGCTCTGCATGTATACGAAGTGCTGCCCGGCTCGGAGCAAGGCACACAACTGCTCGCCCGCCCGCGGCATCTCATTGCGGTCGAGTGCGAACCGACGGATTCCTTCTTCAAACGTAGATTGGGTCGCAGCAACAATGTGCTGATTACTCGGCGGGCCTTCCACAGTTGCATCGTTCACTTCGACCATCAGAGCAACTTTACCGAACTGAACAATATCCCTCGGACGAAGCGGTTGCTCAGTCGTGCTTATTCGCACCCCGTTCACGTATGTCCCGTTCGTGCTCTCCAAATCGCGGACATACCATCCATCGTCCCCAGACCGGACCTCGGCGTGCCTACGACTTACCGAGCTGTCATCCAGGGCGATTTCCAATGATCCAAGACGACCCGCGCGGAGAATCGTCTCCGATTCCCACACCTGGCCTTTGATTTCGCCGCTGATCCCGCGGAGCCGGATCATCCGTTTCACGCTTGCCTCAATATAAGAATTGTGGGCGCAACCAAACACATCTCCCAAAAGGGGGAAAAGCAGGTCGTGGTGATTGTGAGGCTGGCCGCAATAGAACCAATTCTAACACGCACTGCGGCGTTGCAGAAAATCTCTGCCAGAATTCGTGTCGGGTTTCTGTGCGGTAGATAATTCAGGCGGGCGCAAAAATTGGAGTGTAAGAGCTGGTGACTCTTGAAGAGTTGACAGATCACCAGACTCGTAGACTTCAGCACCGAAGTGGCATGGTGGACGGGAGATGAGACTGATCGCACTGGGGTCGTGTCGGATTCCGCTCGCTCGGGCTCCCGGTTAGCTTTAAAGCTATTTGCAATGATCGTTTTGGTGAGCCATGAGTGTGAGCCACCGGAGTGCGCATGACTCCGATCACTTGTGTTAACGACTCCCCCAGTTGTCACCCAACTTTGAACCACGTCGGCTTTTGTTCGCTTCGTCCCTCATCCACGTTCCGAACTCCGCGCTGTAGTAGTAATTTCTCCATCAGTCGCCAGTTTTCTAAGGTTTGTCACCGGGGCGACCCAATACGACATCCGTGCGATAGATCCCAGCGGCGACCTGATCGAGGACATTCCGATAAATGTCATCGCCATTGGGACCGATCAACGGTGAAGTGGTGACGCGGACTTGTCCGCCGACGAAAAGGACGTTCATTTGTGGCGGATGATCGCAAAGTGGTCCGGCTGCTGGAGTGGCCGAAGCGGTTGGATAATCTGCGGCAATGGGTAAAAGGTCGAACTCTTCTGGCGTGCCATTGGGTCGGCGAAGCCCAACCAGTTCACCCGTTGGAGTTTGGAAGCCGAGGGTGTATGTGTAGCGAACAGGGGTTGATGTCTCATTTGCGGAGGCAGCGGGACATCCAGCGCGAAACCCAACGGGAACTTGTCCTGCATCCACCAAGGTCTTGGCGAAGGAATCCGCAGTCTCATTGGGACCGATCTGAGGGTAGCGGCCATCGTGCGTATCGGCGTAACCTACCAGTCCGGCATGCAGTGTTTGGAGGTTGGCCTGACAAGCGAGAATCTGGTAGTGGGCGCGGACCTTCCCAATCGCCGACAACACCAGTCCACAAGCGAAAAACGCAATCCCACACGCAATAATGAGATCCGGACGGAGCCGCCCACCAATTGTCCGGGATTCGGGCTCCTCGCGTGGGGCACGAGGAAGCTGGCGAGCAGGAGCCGGAAACGCAAGTGGAGGGGCTTCTTCCGTCGAGTGTTCCGGAGATTGTTCGACAACTGAGCGGAGGGTGGTGGATAGGATCGCTGGATCCGATGTTTTCCTGGTCTGTGGTTCGTGTTCCGCGAGGTAGGCCGCAAGGCGGGCAATCGTCCGAACCGCCAGTCCAGCGGGGGGCGATCCCGGTTCACGATCCGCGCTGAGAGGGGCAAATGCAAGACGTAGCCGCTCCAAACGGGCCGCCGCGTCGGGGGTCGCGAGAAGGTGAGCTTCGATAGAGGTCTGGTCATCCGGATCGAGCGCACCGAGCAAGTATCCGATGAGGTCTTCGTCAGTCATGTTGCAACCCACATCAGG
>DASZJS010000221.1:0-7091 GCA_035947935.1 Gemmata sp.
ATGGTTCTCTCCTCCGCACAATCGATACGAAACTGGGAGTCCTCAACGATCCCACGAAGCACTACGAATCCGATAAGTGTCTGGCATTCGCTGTCAACCCTCGGCAGACCCGTGTTGCTTGCGGCGGCGTCAAGGAAGGCAAGACGCATCTCCAGATCTGGGATTTCGAGACCGGAAAGCTCGTGGCCGAGAAGGACAGCAGTTGTGACGCACTGAAGGTTCTCGCCTGGACTCCCGATGGTGGACGGCTCCTGGAACGGGCCAACGTTGGGTGGGAGAAGCCGACCGCGTGGAACTTGATTGTTCACGACGACAAACTCAAGGAGATGCAGTCCCACAATTTGCCCGACAAATTCGGCGACTGGACCACCCTGATGTGCCCGCTGCCAGGTGGCAAAGAGGCAATCCTCTGGCAAGAGAGACGAGAGCCGACCATCTTCAACCTGGAATCGGGAGAAGTCGTCCGGACACTTACTTACAAGCCGGATATCCCATCCGGTCTCTGTGTCTCGCCGGACGGTGAAACCCTTGCGGCAACGAGCACCACCTCCATCTGCCTCCTCAACTTACCGGCGGGCAACACATATAAGGAGTTACCGGTTCTTCGTAAGAGTTGGGAAAAGCCCCGGCCTCTTTTCTCCCCAGATGGGAAGACTGTCTATTTTTGGGATCACCGGCCGATCGCCTACGAAGTAGCGACCGGGAAGGAGAAATGGAAGGGAACATTTCGCACCATTCACACCGTGAGGATGCGGTTGTGCGACGTCTCTCCGGATGGGACCACGATCCTGGTCCGGCATGGGCAGGGGCTGTCGCTCATCGATGCGAAGACCGGGACCGAACGCAACCGGGCCGAATCGCCCTCGACCCCGACGGGCCTCGTCTGGTCGCCCGATGGCAGTCTACTCTTCACCCGCACGACGAACCACGATCGCACCTGGACGGTCTGGGAAGCCTCTTCCGGCAAACGGCTCTACGACCTGCAACCGACCGGATTCGTCACCAATGAAGACTGGAAGATGCTCCCGGATCTATTCTTTCTCAATGGGGGCAAGGAGATTGCCGCCTGTCTGGAGAAATCCGAATCCACGGAGGGGGTTGGAGCCAAGGAATTCCTGATCTTCGACACGCTTACCGGCCGGTGCAAGCGGCGATTGGGCGAACCACTGCCTGACAAGATTTTCCAGTGGATGCATCCAATCGGTGTCGATCCCGCCGGGACATCGGTGTTGATGCAAGCATACGGGATCGAGCCCTTACCCGGACTACCCGGGCAACCAGCTGTCATCGACTGGAGTAAAGAATTTACGTTCAAGACAATTCGCTGGGATCCGGTGAAACGTGCAAAGCTCCAGGAATGGGTCGTAGCGGGTAATCGCACAGAATCGCCGCGTCACTACGCTCCTTTCGACATCACTCTCTCAATGGAATTTGCGGGGCCAAATCTGCTTACCCGGAAGGCCAACCCAGCGAGAATCCGCTGCTATTCTCTCACCGACGGTAAACTGGCTCATGAACTCCAGACAGAATACACAACTCTTGAGGCAGATCGGGTTCAAGGGAACTTTCTCCTCACACTGTGCTGCGACAGCAGTTGGGTTGGCCCAGACCCCGGCCATAGCACGTATCAGCCGCACGCACCTTTCATCTTCGATCTCTGGGAACTGCCGAGTCGTGGGAAGGTTCGCGTCTTTGAGGTGGACAAGCAGACACCGGCTATCCTCGGGCCGGGCGGGCGGTATGTCATTCGCGTGAACGATAACAACACGTTCGAGATCCACGAGCCTTTCGTCCTCAAAAAGACGGTGATGAAGGGCACCGCACCCAGCCGTCCCGAACACTTTGAATTCTCGCCGGATGGCCGCCGGGTCGCCGTCTCCCTTGCGGATACGTCCGTCGTGATTTGGGACACAATCCCCTGGCGGAAACAGACCGATGATCTGGTGGCCAAAGAGTTGCCGGGCGACCTGATGCAGCTCTGGGAGGATCTCGCCAAGGACACAGTGACAGGCCTGCGCGCTGCCCGACTGTTGAGCGCTGGGGGAGACAGGGCGTTGGCACTGCTCGGGGGGAAGATCGAGCCCAAGAAGGCACCCGATGAGACACGCATCAAGCAGAGCATCGCTGACCTGGACTCGTCAGAGTTTGCCACGCGGGAAAAGGCGGAGAAGGGTCTTCAGGAACTGTCCATCTTTGCCGAATCGCACCTACGCAAGGAGATCCAGAAGAATCCATCTCCCGAGGCCAGGCAACGGATCGAGACTTTACTCAAGAGGATCGATGCCCGGCAACTCACCGATGCGGAAAAACGTGAGGTCCGAGCAGTCCAGGCGCTGGAGTGGATGGATGCCGAGGCAGCGCAGCGGCTGTTGACGAAGTGGACCACGGGAGATCCAAACGCGACATTGACGAAAGCCGCCAAGAACGCAACCAGTCGCTAACAGTTTTCTGTACCCCGGATTCATTCCTGGAGAATCGCGAGTGCTCCGTTCTCGTGCCTCCGTTGATCCGGGAGATCTTCGTCAACCCCTTCTGCCCCGTCATACTCGATTGTGCGTGGCTCACGTTCACCGTCCTCGCCACGAGTGCGGCGAGGGCACCGAATCGGGTTGGCCAGCACCCAGCGCTTGATCGCTTGGCTGCCCTCAGTTCGTGGCTAGGTCGTGAACGGGGTGATTGTCCCGCCCTGGGATGAAATCAGGGTGGAACAGTGAAACATGAAGGCCGGGAAATCCTCGGCCTTCACTTCATTCGACATCATCTTTTAATTCTTCGGGGGCGGGTGTCCAATTGCCACTTTGATAGGCAGTCAGAAACTCAATTGTGGTTACTCTGTCTTGGAATTGCGCTTCGATTTTATCCCCGTTGTCATAGCGTACAGAGACTTCATATTTCACTAGTCCTCAAGCAAGCGAGGGCTTCGTAATCTTTGGTGGCTTGAAAAACAAAAAAGCTTGAAATCCTTCTGTGTTTTGAGGGGTTTGATAGGTAGCCGCCTCTCAAATCCACATCGCCCACGAAAGGATTTCAAGTGAAGCTCATTATCCGCCGCTGGCTCGCCAAAGGCAAGAATCGGATCCAACGCCGCCTGGATAAATCCCACGATACCATTACATCTCAACCTCAATTCGCGGCCCACAACATTGACTACGATGTCTCCGATAAGACGCGGGCCATCACTTGCGGCGGCATCGGCGTGTTCCACACGCTGGCCCGGCAGGTGGGCCTCATCAAGACCATCGATGAGCGTCTGCATCTCTTGAAGCATCACTTGCCTTATCACGAATCCGACCATGTGCTCAACATCGCCTACAACGCCTTATGTGGCGGCACCCGCTTGGAAGACATCGAACTGCGTCGCACCGACGAGACATTCCTCGATGCCCTGGGCACTCGCCGCCTTCCTGATCCCACTACCGCCGGCGACTTCTGCCGTCGCTTCACACGGGACAGCATTGAGACACTCCTCGACGCCATCAACGACACCCGGCTGCGGGTCTGGGCCGAGCAGGAAGACGAATTTTTCGCCTGTGCCATTCTTGACGCTGACGGCACTCTGACCGAGACGACCGGGCAGTGCAAGCAGGGGATGGACATCGCCTACAACGGTGTCTGGGGTTACCACCCACTGGTGGTGTCGCTGGCCAACACCGGTGAGGTGCTGAGTATTGTGAATCGTTCGGGGAACCGGCCGTCGCACGAGGGCGCGGCGTTGGAACTGGATCGGGCGTTGTTTCTCTGTCTGCGGGCCGGCTTCCGGAGGGTGCTGTTGCGGGGGGACACCGACTTCTCCCAGACCGCACATCTGGACGGTTGGAATGCGGTGAGCCGGGTGCGGTTTATCTTCGGTTATAACGCGCTGTCCAATCTGGAGGAAATTGCAGCGAATCTGCCGGTTTCGGCCTGGCGAAAGTTGGAGCGTCCAGCGCGGTACGCTGTGCAGACTGTGCCGCGACAACGCCCAGCCAACGTCAAGGAGCGGATTGTCCGGGAGAGGAAGTTTGAGACGCTGCGGTTGAAATCGGAGGAGGTAGCAGAGTTCGAGTATCAACCCATCAAGTGCAGCCAGAAGTATCGGATGGTGGTGGTCCGCAAGAACATTACCAAGGAGAAGGGTGAGCAGGCGTTGCTGGATGACATCCGCTACTTCTTTTACATCACCAACGAGCGGGAGTGGACGGCGGCAGAGGTGGTGTTCTCGGCGAACGACCGCTGCAACCAAGAGAACCTGATTGCGCAATTGAAAGGTGGTGTCCGGGCCTTGCACTCGCCTTTGGCGACGCTAGAGAGCAACTGGGCGTACATGGTGATGACGGCGTTGGCGTGGAACCTGAAGGCGTGGTGGGCGTTGTCCTTGCCGGAGGAACCGGGCCGTTGGCATGAGCGGCACCGCGAGCAGAAGCGTTGGGTGTTGGGTCTGGAATTCCGGTCCTTCCTGAATGCGTTTGTGCTGTTGCCGTGCCAGATACTCAAGACGGGACGGAAAGTAGTGTATCGCCTCCTGGGTTGGAAGCCACGCCTGGATATCTTGTTCCGGTTGATCGCGAAACTACGCCGTTAAATAGAGGCCGCTGAAGTCGGGATCCGGATGTCCCGATCCGTGTTAACGCCGAGCGGACGAGAGCGTCGAAAGGAGGGAATCGATAGAATCTTAAAGATAACGATCAATGTCGCCGCCGTGAGATGCGTGCGGAGTGGGGTGACTACGCAAATCCCGCCCGCAAAACATAGCGAAAAACCTCAATCCGCCCTCGCTTGTTTAAGGGCTAGTGGGCCAGTCGATGCAGATTCATCATAGTTTTCGACAAACGCAATAGCATCATCAACAGTGACGCAATCCCTTGCTGATCCGTGAAGAGGAATGACTCTTACGGCGTTTATTTGGCGTTTCACTGCACGTTCCAAATGGAGCATAAATTCGTCAACACTATTCTTGTTCAATTCCAATAACTTGTTCCAAACGGAAGCTCTGTTATTTATAGGTATCGAAGCCCACTTTTTCATCTTGGAATCGTGTTCACTGTCAAGAGTGGATACATCATAACGGGCATCTATTCCAACTGATCTAAATGCCTCAATGACTGATTCGTAACTCAGGAAGAGCACTTTGAAACCGATAGAGCGGAGTTGGCTTAATGCGCTATTCGTGTAGTCGCCAACAAGTATGCAGCCAAGAAGAGGTGCGCAAAAACGGTGTTTGTCAGCAATTGGAAGGACTGCCCCTTGAATCTCTTGCGCCTTGTTCTTGGAGTGCTTCGTATATCTTCGCCATTCACTTTCAATGAAAGCAATTGGAGTTCCAATTTTTTCTGATGTCCCTCCTCGCTCCAAGACGTAATCCAAATCATGCCCATTGCCGTAAGAATCAATCCATTTCAACTTCTTTCCAGAACGTGCAGGACGTAAGCCCTCTTTGTCGAGAAAAAGCCCATGCTTGTCAGCGAACTCTTTCAACAGAGGCTCAAGTGCCAACTCGCAGTATTCACCAATGAATTGGCCCCACTTGTGCCCGGCTGCTTCAGCCATGTTTTAACCCTCCACCCAAAGACGCCCTTCGTGGAGGGGAACTTGATGCTTTCGGTTCTTCCACTTGACGTTTCGATCCCGTGTCTTTTCAAATTTGAATGATTTGAACCCGGCAGCAATCGCCAGTTCGCCCAACCAACGATCAACAGGCACATAAACCCCATACGGTGCAGAATCGCCAATGACAAAACAAATCTGTGAATCGGTGGCAGTTGATCGACGAAGTGAATGCCAGACTTCCGCCATGTCCTTGAAATATGCTGCAATCATTGTGTGATAAGGTTTTTTACCACCGTGGCATTCCCTTTCGGTTGCCAACTTCCGGCAAGTCTCAGTTAGTTCTCGTGCTATGGGGATTAGTACCTTTGATTGGATGATACTTTCGGTTTGCTTCATCAACGGGGCTACATGCTGCGTGCAGGATCGAACAAGGTGTGCCCTAACTGTTTCTTGAAGGCAACCCCAGCCTTCTATTTCGCCAAAGAATGTCATTTCTAGACGTGTAGCGTCCGCATAATCGTAGTTGTTCGCATATGGAGGCGACGTAATCACTAAATCTGCCCATCTTGAAGGAACAGTTTTGCATTCCCTAGCATCGTCGGCTGAAATTACTGCCTTTTCCCCTTCAACTGAACTTTGTCTATACGCCATGTCCTCGGAGAAAAGATTGGTTTTGTTTTCAAATGCTGCAAAAGGATCAACTACCCTCGATTTCTTCTTATTTGGTAAAACGTACTGCCATTGTGCAGTACCAACAGGAGAGCATTCCCGAAGTATCGAACACAATGTAAGCCAAGTTAATACGGAGATTGGGCTATCGTCTGAACATCGCTGCCAAACATTTCGGATAGCTTCAAGCCGATTGAGTGAATCTATTGGGAAGCACTTTTGCATCAGGGTGGGATACTCAACTCTTTTGATCTTCTCTGACTTTGCTTCTTCCAGAACTGACAAAGAATACGATTTGAAGTTTTTAGGTGATTGTCGCCAGTTAAGTTTTGCTTGTGCGATTCTGGCAACGAAGGGGTGGGCTTCCAACCCAATACTTTCAACACAACATTGTTCGGCTTCAAGAGCGACTGTTCCCGAACCTGCGAACGGATCGAGAACTTTACTTTTCCCCTCTTGTTTCGCTCTCTGGAGAACTTCCCTCACCCATAGCGCAGAGAACCCGGCAGAGTATCGGAACCAACGATGGACGCATAACCCCAAGTTGTCCGAAAAAGTGGACGTGGTATCTTTCAATTCCAGGCTTTCGTTCGCCTCAGTCGAGGAATCATCTCTAAGGTTGTCGAACAATGTCCGTTCACTTTTTTTTAGCCTTTTCTGAGGCATTCTTTGTACCTTCCATTTACATAGCACCCGACAGAAAACGAAAAGGCCGGGTTCTCCCCCGGCCCTCTCCCATCAATCTTCCGTGGAGCTATGATGTTCCCGGCAAGCCCAGAAAAAAACCGATTAGCCTGCAAAGTCGAGTGAAAAAGGTCTTTAATTGCAGTGGTTTACGAGAGCGGGATAGGGGAGTCGAACCCCTTTCACAGCCTTGGGAAGGCTGGGCACGGCCG
>DASZJS010000222.1:0-7956 GCA_035947935.1 Gemmata sp.
CGGTTTCCAGGTCAAACGAGGGGTCTCTTCCCGCCTCCACACGGGTTTCCGTGATTGCCTCGATTTCTTTCAGCACAAGCACACCCGCCTCGTAGCAACGGATCTTGCCTTCAGCCGTGGACTCTAGCTCAGCAGCCACGGGATAAACTTGCAAGGCGATTTGGAGATACTTGATGAGGCAATAATCCACCCTCCATTTTCCAATCCCGATCAAGGTTTGCATCTTGTTGAGAGAAGCAAGCCCCGCACGCACTTGCTCGTATCGGACCCGCTCGAGCAGGGAATGATCCTGGGGCGGATCGCGGAGAATGCCTTTTATCACCAGATCATCCATTTTTGCATGGTAATCCTTGTCGAACAGTGGTTCGGGCAGTTTGAGCTTGAGGAAGGCGGTGTAGGCAGGAAGCGGTTTGTCAAGTTTGAGATCGGCAGCCTTGGCAGGTATTGGTTTGGGTTCGAGATCGGGCAGAGGCGCACCGCCCGCCAGACCCATCAAAGCTGCCTCGGCCTGCAATCGTCGAAAACGGACCAGGTCCAGCTCAAAACTGAGAGAGCTGCCATCATTGACGCGCCGCTCGTAAAGTTTTTCCAGCTCCTTGAACACAAGCACACGGGCCTGGTAACTCCGGACTTTATCCTTTCGCCCGGGTGCCATTTGGGCAGCGACTTCGTAGAGTTGATCTACCATGTTCATGTACATATCGCGGTTCGCCGGGATCCAATACCCATTGTCAAAAAAATTTGTGTGCGCCGAATAATATCTCAGACCTCCCCGGACCTGCTCGTATTGAACTTTTTGAAGAGGCGTGTGGTTCATCGGCAAATCGATCGGAATTCCTGCCATCACCAGGGCATTCATGGCTTCTCGGTTTTCTTGCACCTTGGTATGCGGCAGCTTGCGATCAAGGAAATCGGTACCCGGCAACTTGAGATCAGGGAAAGCTGTATAAGGTTTGGCATTTTCGGCGGGCGATTTCTGCTCTTGTGCCGGTTGCTTGGGATCGGCACTCCTCTCTTTCGGCTGTTCAGCCTGTGTTACTGCCTTTGTTCCCGTCGGCTCCAGACGATCTGACTTCTTACTCCTGGTTGGCTCGATGACGCCGCCGTCGTGCTCGATCTTGCACAGCGGCAGTGCGATTGCCAGTTCGCTGACGTCCCCTGCTGTGAACTTCGTCTTCCGCACCACGAGATACCTTAGAGCCGAATAGCCCTTGATTTGGGGCAAGCTCCGATCCCCGATTTCCGTGGCCTCCAGATTAAGCTCTCTCAGGTGCTTGCAGTCCCAGAAGACGGCCAGCCCCGCAGCGCTCACTTTGGTTGCGCCCAAATGGAGCGTTGTCAGCTCCTTGCAGTCCTTGAAGTGAGCCAGCCCTGCATCCGTGACGCCTGGGCCACTCAGGCAAAGATCGGTAATAATCCTGGACCCGTCAAATTGTGCCAGCCCCGCATCCGTGACTTTCGTCCCCTGCAAGTGGAGTTGACTTATGCTCTTGCAATTCCTGAAGTTGGCGAGACCAACGTCCGTCAACGCGGCAGTACCGTCGAAATAAATGATCGAAATATTCTTACAATCTTTGACAATAGCCAGCCCTTCGTCGGTCACCTGTTGGTTAGCATGGAGATCCAAGCATGTCAGCCTGAAGGTTCCCTGGGGCAGCTCGGCCACCGCTGCGATCGCACTGATGTCATCGTTGACGCGAACGCTTCCGCCGATCGACAACACGTACTCGGCGGCACGGCGGTCGGGAGCAGTGGTTGACGCGTCGGTGCCCTTCTCCTTCGCCTCCACTTTGGGCGGCGGTGCCGCGTCGAACTGGATCACCGCCTTCGCTTCCTTGTAGGCCAGCCACAGGATCAGGTGATTGTGGTTGACAGCGCTGGCCAGCGGGTCATAGTCCCTGGGCAGCGGCTTCATCTTGGCGGCGGACTCGGTCGCGAGCTTCCGTGCCTCTTCGACTTTGCCTTGCCGGAACAGGCTCAGGGCGCGGTAGAACGGCGAAGTGCCTGTCACCAATGCGTTGACCGGGCTGGCCTTCTCGGCGGCGAGCAGAGCCTTCTCGGCGGCCGCGTGGTTGCCGCCGCGGTACTCCGCCATGCCGAGGGCCAGTAGGTCAAACGCCTGGTCATACAACTGCCCATCCTTACCAGCGCTCACTGCCGTGCGAGCGAGGGCCAGCGCTGCTTGGAGTTCCGCCTCGTCGGTGACCGGACGGATAAGACAGCAGTAGACCGCGCGGTGGGCCGTTTTCACATCGCTGGTGCCATTGGCGAACGCAAGAACCCGCTTCCGGGTGGCAGCGAGTTCCTCGTCCTGCCCAAACCACGCCTGGAGGGCGGCGACATCCAGCGAGAGGAGTGTGTCCTGCGGATTGGCGGCGGACTTCTTCGCCAGATGCGCAACCTCCTCCGTCTTCACATCGGCCGGTTGGTTGGCCTTTGGCGGCGGTGGCCGGTCATTTTTTGGGTCCACGTTCTTGATCGTACATCTCGGTAGCGCGGCCTGGAGTTCCCTGACTCCCGCATGGGTGACTTTGGTGCCCCATAGATCTACCCAGCACAAATTCGGCATGGCCTTGATGTGCTTCAGACCGGCGTCGGTAATTTGCGTATGTCGCAGGTAGAGCACGCTCAGCCCCCTCATCCCGCTGAGGCGTTCAAGTCCGGCATCCGTGACCTTTGTTTCGTCGAGGTACAGATTCACGAGGCCTGTCATTCCTTTCAGATGCGCCAGGCCCGCGTCGCCAACTTTGGTGTTCGGCAGATAGAGCGATTCGAGACTCTTTAGACCGGCGAGATGTTTGAGGCCCGCATCGCCAATCGAGGTGTTGGCGAGGGACAGATTGTTCAGCTTCGTCAGATCCTTGAAGCGGGCGAGGTCGTTATCCTCGATCTTGTTTGTCGGCCCCAAGTTGATGGCGGTGATTTTGAACGGCCCGTCCCCCAACGGATCCCCCTTTCCAAAAGTTCCCGCCCCGGTCCGAATTGTTCCGCCGTGGGCGATTACCCACTCGGCCGCCGCCCGGTCTGCGTCAGGCTCTACGGGCTTTTGTTGTGGGGGAGCAACTTTCTGGTTCGGGGTCGTAGTCGGCTCCAGACGATCTGGGCTATCGCTCTCGTCACCGCCTCCGCCGGGTTGGCCGTCTAGCATCATCCCGTAGGCGAAGGTGGTCGCGGCCAGAACCGCCACAAGTACGCCCGTTATCGTCTTGACCTTGTTAATCATGATGGCGTTTATCACTCCCTCTGTGAGGGCGGCGACCTTGACAGAGATCGCCCCCGCCGTTTTTCCCGCTGCCAGCAGGTTTGCCGCTTTTATCGTGGACGGCACCAGCGAGGTGGGCGCGCCTGCCGACGCCACCATCTCTGTAAGCCCCGCCGCCAACGCCCCACCCGACACCGCCAGACCGTGCCGAGCCAGCCGCTTTGCGAGCATCGTCCTCGCCCTCGCCAGCCGACTCGCCACACTCCCTTCAGGGATGGCGAGTTGTCTGGCTGCTTCCTGGCGGGTCATGCCTTCAAGGTCGCACAGGACGATGACACTCCGGTAATGGTCGGGCAGGCGGATCAACTCATTATCCAACACATCTTGCAAGTTGCCGTCGCGGACTTCGCCCATGCTCGGTTCGGGCATGTTCATTACCTGCATCTCACGCCGCCCTCGCTTCGCCGCGGTCGCTCGCAACCTGACCGCCGTCTGCCGGGCCACGCCGTAGAGCCAGTTGGCGACGGCCTGTTTGGGCACATCCACGGCCTTTCGGACGAGGACGAGAAACGTGGCTTGAAACGCATCCTCGGCATCGTGGTGGTATTGCAGCAGGCGGCGGCAGACGCCCCAAACCATCGGGGCGTGACGACACACCAGAGCGGCAAGGGCGTTGTCGTCCCGGCTGCTGAGGAAAAGGGCCAAGAGTTCCCCGTCAGTCATCCCGCCACCGTCCGGGCCGCCATCGGCCATAAGGTGCTGGATGACAACCTTCAGGGGATTGGTTTCCATCAGTTCTGACCTCACCACGATCGTCAACTACTTATTATCCTCGAAGCAGTCAGTTTTGATCCACCATTTTGACGAAGGCGACGGAATTCCCAACACATTCTCCCGACCGCGACAGTGATGATGGCGTCAGACGCCCCTGGACCTGGGCCGATGTATTGCGGTTCGAGGACGCAAGTTTGTCCAGCGGAGTCGGGACAAGCCAACAGTGTCGGATCATCACTGCTGCCGGGGTCGAGTGGGGATTCCTGGCCAACTGGGTTGCGCAGTATGGGCGGCTGGTTGAGGTTCTACATCAGAAGGTGGTGGAGCGCCCGGTGATGCAAACCCCAATCGACTCCGGAGGGGCAGGATGACGGGATCGAGCTGTGATCCCCTCCAGGTGCGGTAACTACGCTCGGATGTTCTGAGAGCATCCACAGTTCAGTAGACGATGCGGAATCCATCGAGCGTCATGTCCGATTCTCTGTCTGTAACCTCCTCCGTTTCGATGTACTCCGCCATCCGCAAACGGATGTCAGCCAGGAATGCTTCAATGGCCTCCGCGAGGCCATCGACCAACAGTTCGACCCGGCCATCGGCCAGATTTCGCACCCAACCCCGAATCGGGTGAAGGCGGGCAATCCTCGCTGCGGTCGCTCGGAATCCGACTCCTTGCACATACCCGGCGTAATAAACCCGCTTTGCCATCGCCAATCCTCCTGTGTCGCCGCTGGCCGCACTCGTTCCGTCTGGTTCTGCCGAAAATCGTCAGACTTCCGCTACCGAACCGCGGGACAGTTGCGGGTATCCTATCCCAAGAAACACTGAGTTTGTCGTCAGGACCAACTCGATATTAGCCGTCTTCTGGGAGAAACATCATGCCGGGGCATGTGTTCATCGTCCGCGGTGACCTGCGGCGGCTCGCCTGCGATGCGTGGCTGATTCCATGCAGTCGCCATGCTCGGCCGGGGAACGAGTGGTTCCTGCCCTGGTATGTTGGCCCGCGGGCGGGCACCCGGTTTGTCGCTGGTGACCCGCGAGTCCAGCCACTCCTCGATTCCGCCCCCAACCGTCCCCGTCCGTGGCTCGGCCTCATCGGCAGTTGGGGTCGGCCTGTTTCCTGGTACGCGGAGGGTGCGGCCGAGTTCCTCGATTCAGCAGCCGCGGCTATCGTCGCCAATGGGCAGCCCCCACAGTTCGGCCGGGCCAAGCCGCTACTGGCGCTCCCGGTCGTTGGCACCGGCCGTGGGGGTGCGGCTGAGATGGCAGGTGCTGTCGTCCAGGAGTTGCTCCCGCGGCTCAAGGAGTTTGCTGGACGGTCTTTCCCGGGTGGACGGGAGTTTGATGTGGCACTGGTCTGTTTTGATGCCGCCAGTCACGCAGCAGCTCAAGCGGAGCGAGTTCGTCGAGCCGACTGGCCAACCGACCTGACCGACTCGCTTCGGGATGAAGCCGACCGGTTGGCAGGGCACGCCCTGCATGGAGAACTGGCCCTGTTCCTCGGGGCCGGGGTGAGCGTGGCTGCTGGCCTGCCGAGTTGGGGTGGGCTTCTCAGTGAACTGGCCGGGCGAGCGGGCATGTCGGTCGATGAGCAGGCAGCGTTGGCCGACCTGCGAAACGCTCTGGACCAGGCGACAGTGATCGAGCGGCGACTCAAGGGTCGGGGTGAAACTCTCGGCCGGGCAGTTTCCGCGATACTCGGCCCACGACGACACTACGCCTTGGCCCATGCCCTGCTCGCAGGGCTGCCCGTTCGAGAAGCGATCACCACCAACTATGATGGACTGTTTGAAGATGCGTGGTCGCTGTCCGACCCGGACGGCCTGTCCGTGCTGCCGGGTGCGATCAAGCCGGACGCGCGGCGTTGGCTTTTGAAGATGCACGGATGCCTCTCCGACCCGGATCGCGTGGTTCTGACGCGGTCGAGCTACACGCGCTACGATGAACGGCTCCCGGCCCTGACGGGAATGGTTCAGGCGTTCCTGGTCACTCGGCACGTCCTGTTCGTTGGGTTCTCGCTGACGGATGACAATTTCCACCGGATCGTGGATGCCGTTCGTCGATTACGAGACACTGGCCGACCAACCGGGCACTTCGGGACCGCCCTGTCTCTCGGGCACGGCGGTCTGACGGAGGTGCTCTGGGACCGCGATGTCCGGCGTGTGCGGATGGATGACCGGTCGGAGGCGACTTCTGCTTTCCCGGCAGCAGAGGCCGCTCGGCGTCTGGAAGTGTTCCTGGACTATCTGGTCTCCCGAACTCGGGATGCTGCACACTTGCTGGTCGGAGAGCGGTTCGACCCCTTGCTGACCCCGGGCGAGCGGCGATTGCGGGATGCGCTGGCTCGATTTGTAGGGGATGTGACCGGGGAACACGCTTCGGCAGTTCGGGGAACGGTTGCATGGCCGCAGGTAGAACGGCTGTTGCGTGGCTTGGGGTTCGAGCCACCCCCGGTTCCGACCCACCTTCCAGGGTCGAGCGAGGAGTGATGGGTCAGGTGATTCCGCACATGGACGATTGCTTGAGCCGTCGATTGTGCCGTGAAACTTCCGCATCCCAGATGAGAAGCAGACACTGTGAGAAGTTGTTTTCGGGGATTGAGATGACTTCCCATCCCCTCTCTAAGCATTCCGGTTGTTACCACAGGATTGGATGAGTAGACTAATCACTAAATCACAGCCCGCATGTCAAGAGGGTGCTGTCTTGCTGAGAAGCTTCGAGATCTGCGGATTTCGTGCGTTCAAGCACCTCGTAGTGCCTCAACTCGGACGCGTTAACCTAATCGTCGGGCGGAATAACGTCGGGAAGACGATGTTCCTAGAGGCATTGCGACTCTACGCGCTCAGTGGGAATGTCCGAGCGATTCGAAACTTGCTGCTCGAACGAGACGAAATACTCATTGAACCAACCCAGCCCGATGAAGACCCCGGCGAGTTCCAGTTGCGTATTGCATCGCTTTTCCATAGGTCAGCGGTAGATCCAACAGGGCCATTCATAACATCGGAAGAGATAAGGCTTGGCGAAGTTGGGGAGGATCCTGCTGTCCTCCAAATCACCCCCAAACTCCTTCGCCGGGTCCGACACGACAACGCGGTTGCCTCATATCGATATGAGACCATTGAGAATACTTTGGGATCGGCGTCCGAATCGAATCTCATCCCTGGGCTTGAAGTCTCCTACGCTGGCACCCGCCGTCTTATCCCATTTAGTGTGATGAGTGCCTCGCGATCTCGCCAAAGCTTCCGGCCTGAAGAAAGAGCCGAACCGGCATTCGTCCCGGCCAGAGGAGTGAGTGATCGCGAACTCGCCCGCTGGTGGGATGTTGCAGCCATCAGGAATAGCGAAGAGCGCGTTCTTGACTGCCTGCGGCTCATTTCTCCAGTCGAGCGAATCACTTTCGTTGAACACCCCTATTTGCGGGCCGAAAGGGTTCCCATCGTCAGAATGCACTACGGTATCCAGCCGGTATCGCTGAAGTCGCTTGGTGACGGCATGAGTCGGATGTTTCAGATCGCGCTGGCGATTGAACGGTCGCGGGTGGGGCGGTATGAGCGACTGGACATTGACGCCCACCTGTTCTCAGACCACGAAGAAAATTTGCCCGTCCAAACGCCACTGCTCCTGATCGACGAGATTGAAAACGGTATCCATTACACTGTTCACGCAAAGCTTTGGGAGATGATTCTTCATCTGGCATCACAATACAACATCCAAGTGGTCGCGACGACTCATTCCTGGGATTGTATATGCGGTCTGAAGGAAGCCGTCTCGAAGGTTGTCGATACTAATGCAATGCTGATCCGGCTTGAGAAGAAGAATGGCAAGGATAAGGCGGTCATCTTCCAGTCACGAGAACTGGATATCATTGCGCGTGATGAAATCGAGGTACGCTGACCATGCCCCGTCGCGAGCTTTTGGTCGAAGGTACAGATGATTTGCATGTGATGTCGGCTCTCTTCATGGCTCATAAGCTTCCAGACGAT
>DASZJS010000223.1:0-21724 GCA_035947935.1 Gemmata sp.
CGATGGAAACTCCCGATTACTCCATCGTCAATCCCAAAAACCTGGAGCCTTCTTTGCGCGAAGCGGTGTGTCAGCAGTGCCACTTGGCCGGGGAGATTCGCGTTGTACGTATGGAGCGAAGCCTGAGTGATTTTCGGCCGGGTTTACCGCTTGATGCCGTTATGCGCGTTCTCGTCCGAGATCACAAAGGCGGAGATCGCAAAGCCGTCAACCATGTCGAGCAGATGTACCTCAGCAAGTGCTATAAAGCGAGTGATGGAGCGCTGGGGTGCATCACGTGCCATGACCCCCACGAAAAAGCACCCGCCGAGAAGCGGGCTCTGCGTTACCGGGCAGCGTGCCTGAAGTGTCACGACTGTTCCTCTCCGGTTGCAGCCCGAGCCAAAGTGGGAGCACCCGACAACTGCACTGCATGTCATATGCCACAGTTCGCTGCCAGTGACATCGTCCATGCCGCAACCACGGACCACCGTATCGTTCGGACGCGCGAACAGTCGAAGTCTGGAGGTACTCCTCCTAAAATGGGAACGCAGCCTCTCGCATTCTTCCCATCTCGGCGACCGGATTTTAACGACACAACCGAAGTGCGAGATTATGCTGTGGGTCTTGTCGAAATGGCCAAACAAGGAAAAGCCTCAGGTGTCGAGATCGCACGCGAGACCCTCCCACTCCTGGAGCGAGCCATCGCCGAATCCCCAGACGATTACCGGGCTTGGGACGCCAAATCGTACTCGTTGCATTATTCCGGGCGTAAGTCGGAGGCACTCGCCGCTGCACAATCGGTTCTCTCTCTATTTCCCAATTATGAGTCTGGCCTCACCCATGCGGCGATGCTCGCTTTCGAGGTCGAGCAGATCGATCAATCGCTGAAATATTGGCGAAAGGCGGTCGCCTTGAACCCCGGGAATGCCGAGTACCGGCAAGAGCTGGCAAATCTCTTAGCCAAGAGTGGCGACTGGTCCGGAGCGCAAGTTGAAGCCGAAGAGGCTGTGTGCCTGGACCCGGCCCGCGCAACCGCTCACGCGCTCCTTGCCATTGCACGACTCCGGGTGGGAAACAGAAGCAAAGCAGACAAACTGTTTCAAACCGTGGAGTTACTCGCTCCACCGAATCTCAGCCAACTGCGGCTGAGGTATAACGCCGAGCGCGCGCGTCCCTAAGCCAGATTTCGTCCGATTGCAAGCACATCAGTTTTGATCAATGGAGTGGTAGCGATCGATGGTCGGTGAATCGATCTGTTGCTTTGTCCCGTTTGGCCAGGTCACCGTCAGCCGACCGGGCTGTGTCGAATCTCCCAGTCCGAAGAGAAGTCTGCGATCCCCAGAAGAAAGATACGATCCGCCACCTTTTGCAAAGCGCGTCAACGTGCGGTTTCCTACTTGGAGTTCGACCTTTGCCCCAACGATATCCGCGTGATCTTTCCCCGCCAGTGAAACCCCGATCCAGTGGCAACCCTGACCGCCAATTCCGCGTAAGATTGCCAGCGGATCGTTGACATGGCTGATGACGAGGTCGATTCGGCCGTCGTTATCCAAATCGCCGAAGCCAACACCGCGCGCCAAATGGTTTTGGGCGCCATAGCTTCCGATCTGGCGACTGATATTCCGGAAAGTTCCGCCGAGGTTCCGATACAGGATCGGGGGCTGTTTGCGCGTGACCCCATTGCCCTGTGGGTATCGAATGGCATGACCGTTAGCCACAAACAGGTCTTCCCAGCCATCGAGATCGACATCGATAAACGATGTTCCCCACCCCACATGCTTCTGACCCATCTCCGCGATGCCGGATCGAACGGTTTGGTGTTGAAAGAACGGGTCGCTGCCTCTTTTCTCGTTATGGTAGAGGCCATGCTGCTCTTGCTCATAGTTCGTGACCCAGAGTGATGGCCGGCCGGTGCCGTCGTAGTCTCCTGCATCTACTCCCATACTTCCATTGGGGTTCCCCTTATCGTCCACGGCAGCACCCCGCGCTAATCCAACTTCCCTCAGACGGATCGCACCAGGCGTCGATATATTCAGATACAGGAGTTTGGCCGTCGTGTCATTCGCCACGTAAATGTCCGGCTTACCATCTCCATTGAGATCAACTATGAGAACGCCTAGACCTTTGGATGCCTCCTTTCCACCCGCGACCAGGCCCGCTTCGGCGCTTACATCAATGAACTTCCCGCTTCCTGTGTTGCGATAGACCTTGTGTTGGAGTCCGGTAAAAATCTTGGGTGGGCAGACATCGGTGATCTTGGTGTTGTAATTGCAGGGGGGATGGTTGGCGAACGACCAGTCCACGTATTGGCAGACATAAAGATCGGGATAGCCATCTCCATCCAGGTCACCGAATGCTGCACTGGTTGCCCAGGTGATTCCCTGATCCAACCCAGCCTCCGCTGTGACGTCAAGAAATCGGCGACCCTTCGTCGGATCGGCCGGGTCAACCGGGATGTTGCGAAAGAGTGCTACTCGACCCCAACCTGTTACGAGTAAGTCTGGCCAGCCATCGCGGTTGTAATCGGCGACGGCTGCCCCATGCGTGTAGAACCACGGTCGTCCACCCGCCAGGGCATCGAGTCCGGTCTGAGCAGTAACATCTTCGAACTTCCCATTTCCCAGGTTCTTGAAGAGCTTGCAGGGCAACCCAATTATCTCTTTGCCACTTGTCCCCCCAAAACACCCACCACCAGTCAAGAAGACATCGAGCAAACCATCGCCATCGTAATCGATCAACGCCACGCCCCCGCCAAGTGATTCCAGGATGGATCGGTGGTCAGCGTCCTCGCCGTTACGATATGTGAACGCAATGCCAGAGTTGTCGGTGATGTCGGCAAAAAGCGCTGGTTCACCTCCTTCAGTGAGAGGCGCGTCCCCCGTAATTGGAGTCTCTTCCGTCGTGGTCCTCGGTGCGCAAGCAGTGGCAGAAATGACGATCCCGATCAGGACCGGAATGAGGAGATAGTACAGGATACACTTGAGGGAACACACGTTCACCACATCCATCCTCGCACCGAGGATTGAAGAGGATGCAGGAGGCCGCCTCATCAACAGGGGACGAGACGGCCCACGAGAAAAAGATGTCGTCTTAAACTCTCCGAGACTCGAAGAGCTTACCAATCGCTACCAAGTGGTACACCGTCGTTGGGTACAACCGCTGCTGCCCACGTTGCAGCGGAGATGCTCGGACTAACCATGCGCGTCGAGCCATCCGCAAGTGAGACCTGAATGCCACCGGCCCACGGTCCTTGAAGCATACATGGGTTACAGTTTGCCGGGAAAGGATTGTTCTGTGGAACAGCAAGGGTATAGAAGCCAGGAATGGAGCCGAGGCCGTTGGGGTTGTTTCCGGTGCGGTTGCAGGAACCACCTTCTTCGCCCCAGAAAAACGCGGCTGCACTACTTTGAGGACCACAGTTGGAGTTCTTCTCTGCGAAGAGGATGGTCACCGAGGTTCCATCCGGGAAAGTGCGTGGGATGTTTGCGGCAGGTGCGGTATAGGAAATTTGCGTGTAAGCAGGAGCCAGATAGAAGGCCTTCGGCGAGAAAGCCCATTCGTTCGGCGCATAACTGGTTTGGAATCGGGGAGAACCGTTGTCCAATGGTGCCGGATAAGTGCCTGTTGCGTCGCCGGGGTTCGCATAGTTGCTAATACCAGTTACACACCACCACGAATTGCCGTAAGTCTGGGCTATGAGGGTTTGTGCGTTGCTCTGCTCAATGAATGGAAGGAGAAAGAACTGGACAGTCCCCGGACTGTTCCCCACAGTGCCTCCCTGACCGTTTCCGTTGTTGTTGGTCTGAGGGAAATAACCCGCGTTGGCTGGAAGGAGACCATAGGTATCGTTCATATTGTGCGTCGCAAGGGCCATCTGCTTGAGATTGTTTCCGGACTTTATGCGAGCAGCAGCCTCTCGGACTTTCTGGACGGCAGGGAGAAGCAATCCGATCAGAATGGCTATGATTGCAATGACAACCAATAGCTCGATCAAAGTAAAACCAATACTTGGATGGAATCGAAGAAAACGTTTTACCTTCATCATATCACCGTGGGAGAGATTGAAGCGGGCGATACATTCGCAAAATCATTTCATTCTGGTAAAAAAGAACATTCTGTGAAATCTACTATTCCATCCTTGAGGGTAAGCGGTGGGCAAATGCAGGTCAACGAGAAAAATGAGTAAAGGTGGCATAATAATTAGTTTTAGCAAAGTACTATCATTTGAATTTCATTTGTCCGTAACACTCCCCACAAGCTTCCGCCGGTGCATCTCCGTTCGCTCGGGGTCGTTCGTCTTTTCGTAATAGGCTGCCAAAGCCTTGTGGCTCCGGGTGTGCTGTGGGTCGATTTGTAGTGCTCTGTTAAACCAGAACAGGGCGCGTTGGTATTCGCCTTGTCGTAAAAGTATTTCTCCTGCTTCCGCTGCAAGGTTGGGATCGTTTGGCCGCTCGACGAGTTCACCTCGTAACAATCGGGTGACACGCGCTGTGGCTTCACGATCCTGTTCCCAGCGAACTCGCTCCTCCTCAGCTTCCTTTTGTCGATCCGGTTGTGCCAGTAGCGTCAAGTGGAGCGAGTACCGGGCAGTCGGATCAAGAGGCTTTAGCTCCAACGCCCTCCGTAACCTGCGCTCAGCATCGATGTACCGCCCATCCTCCCGTTCCAGATTGCCGAACAGTAGAATCGCTGTGAAATTATCCGGATGTGCGGCCAGAACTTCCTCCAGAAGTTTCCGCGCTTCGTCCCTTCGAAGTTGGACGATACGACACGCAGCCAACCCTGCCAACACATCGGGGTCGGAGGGCTGTGCGATGCGCAACTGTTCGAGGAGTGGCAAGGCCTCGGCATGCCGTGAACTCTCGATTAAGAGTTGTGCCAGTCGGAGCCGCACCACCGATCGTCCTGGCTGGAGTTCCAGGGCACGCGTGTAGTCATCGATTGCTTGCCCGCGGCGATCCATTTGATTGCAGACCCACCCACGCCAGTCGAGGGCGCGGGCGGAATCGGGCACCCGTTCGATCCATTGATTCAGTGCAGCCAGCGCCTCGGGATAACGAGTTTGCCTCATGTAAACCAAGGCCATTGCTTCGAGGATCGCTGCGGATTCGGGGTGATTCTGGTTCACCGCTGCAAGCAGTTCGGGTGCGAGTTCATTCACGTAACCCTTTTCGCAGCGGAGTAGCAGCCACTCCATTTGGAGTTGCGGTGTCATACCGCCGAGTTCTTTGCAATGGACAAGGTGTTTTTCGGCTTCCGCATAAGCCCGCCGAGAGCGTTCGATCCGGGCTGCCAGAAAGTTCGTCGAGACGCGATCGGAATGGACCCGTAAGGCAAGCTCGATGTGTCTGTGTGCGCCATCGTAGTCTTCTACATCGAACGCTTGGAGAGCCGATCGCTCGTGCCAGCTCGACCATTCTTGGTACCCATACCACCAACCGGCAACAAATATGCCCGTGGCGGCAGCCAACCAGAGCCCTCGCCGCCGACCCCTGTGCGACTTTGATGGAGCCAGCTCAGGTTTGCTCGGGTCGATTGGGGATGCCGGAGTTATGTGCTCTTCCACTGTGGGCTGTTTCAGAGGTGCGGCACTTGTCGGATCGGTCGGAGGCATTGTGAAACACTCAATGGCGGATCAGTCCTTCAGTTCAAAGTTGATCGTCTGATCCTCTTTCGTGATGGTCATTTTCAAGTCGGTTGCCGTCCGCTCTTTGTATTTTTTGGGGATGGGTATGGTGGCTACGGTCTTCATCTCCTCAATCTTGGCCTTGTTCTCGGCCAGCTTAGCAGGATCCAATCCCTTCGTGGTTTGCGACATTTCTTTCGAGGGCTGGATGACGACTATGTATTCACCCTCGGGAACATTAGAGACGTTGAAGGTGCCCTCCTGAGTCACTGGGATGTTATAATTTTCACCTGCACCAGTGTTGCGGTACAACACAAGTACAGGACCATTGACTGGTTGACCCTTGTAGGTGATACTTCCCGTCACAACTCCTGTGGTAGTTTTCTTGGATCCACAGCCGAGCAACGCAAGCAACCCAAATGAGAGAAGTACATATCGCCACATGGTACACCATCTTGCTTGAAGGAGAGAGTCCGAATTTCGATTGGTGAAATACGGATTCAGGAGGATGATTTCCAGGCGCAGATGCGTTCGGCACCAAGGCTTTGGAACCGAAGTTCAAGCTAATCGATGGCAAGATGCTGTCAAGGAGAGTGCGAGTATTATGAGTCGCTGACCAAAAGAGTTTGTGCGAGGTTTTGGCTTGGTTTCGAGCCGAGGAACAGTTGGAGTTATAGGGTCAGCCGATAATTTTCACTTGCCGAGTGCGCTCGGTTTGATCCGATGACAAGGAAATGGGAAGACTTACCGTCTTTGTCCACCGGTCGATCGACTCATGATGCCGTCGCGGTCGGAGACAAACTCGTTGTGGTGGGTGGATGGCAGATGAAGGATAAGGAGGAGAAATCCGTTTGGCACGCTACAGTCCTGATACTCGATCTCGCAGTGAGCTATTGCCCCCGCCGCTGAAAGATATTCTGCGGCTGAAGCAACAGCAATTCTGTTTTCTGAAAATAGCGGGGGATTTGGTGAATGGTGTGGGGATAGTGAGGGAACAAATCGGAACAAGGGCAGAGAGACTGTGCCAGAACTAATGAAACCGCTAGTTCGTTAGTGGTTTTTGTAGTGCATCCGGAGGGACTCGAACCCACGACCAAGCGCATAAAAGAAGGTGGTTCTCTGAGGATCATCTCCTACATCTTGCAGCAATCCTGCTCCTGTCCAGTATGTGTGGAACCGACTCGGGCGCTTATTCACTAGATATGGGGTGATGCGAATTCCCGGACGTTTGTCGTTCGTTTTCAGACAATCCAAATGGCCCGCTGGTATCACTTCAACAGATGCAACAAGTGTCCTAGAAATAGTCCTAGAAAAGGGTAATTCCAGGGTAGCTACGGTAAATGCCGGTAAAGAGAGAACAAGAAAACTCCCAGAAAACAAAGAGAAATCTCGAATTTGCTGATGTAGCTCAATGACAGACCACCCATCTTCTAAGCGGGATGTTGTGGGTTCAAACTGACCAAGAATGTCATCGCGCCTGACACAGTCAGGAAGCCCGGTTGGATGGCTTAACAGTTGATGAGGCCCGCGAGTACGCCCGGGGGAGCAAATCTCCTATCAACAGCCTGAAGACGGTGGAATCGGTCGCGGAAGAACTGCAGTCGATCTACAAGATGTGCCTTGCAAAGTGGGAGTGAACTTGGTTTTCAGGTAAGGGGTTCCCAGCCGGTGTTACTTCTGGGATCGCTCAGCCAGCACCCGCTTCAACTCGCGGGACGTGATCAGGCCATCCTGGTCCAGGTCGTATTCCCAGAATTCTTCGAGCGGGCGGCCTGCGGCCCGCCACTCGCTGAGGCTCACCTGGCCGTCTCCATCAGTGTCAAGTGCATGAAACCAACCCGGCGGCGGGCGCCCGAATCGGAACCCGGCGCGAACCGCTCCCGACATCGAACACCTTCGGTGCCCCGTGCCGGTCGATGACGGCGGCGACTTCCCCATTCCGGGCGAGCGTGACGCCGAGCAAGCCGTCCTCGCCAAGGGTCGATTCCTCACATTTCCTGGGCTCGCCGATCGGCCAGGCCCGAAGGCGGCCCTGGCCGTCAAGGGTCACCACCCGCTCGCCGGCGGCAACCCCGGCCGCGCGGGGGACGGACGGCAGTCGAACGACCGAGGCCGGATACAACAAGCGCCACTGGTACCGCCAACAGAACTCGCGCAAGTCGGGCTGCCCGGGGCCAGGGACGTGAGCCAGCAGCAGCGCATTGCACTGGGCAACCGTACCTTCGTCGCTTTGCCACGCCTGGGACGCCATGAGGACGTCGGCTGAGTAGAGTAGCCGGCGGTTGCGGGCGGCCTCACTCATGGCATGTCCTTCGGCGGTCCTGGCTTTCTGCAGGTTGGTCTGAGCCTCCTGAAGCGCGTCTTCGAGGGTGGCGTTGTGGATCACGATGCCAACAATCAGGGCGGCCAGAGCGCTGGCACTGACGGCCAGCAACGCGGCGATGGCGGGCTGCCGCTTGATCCACTTGGCCGTCCGCCCCCAGACGGAAATCCGCCGGGCCCGCACCGGCCGCCCGGCCAGAAACGCTGTCAGATCGGTGGCCAGGTCCGCCGCCGTCTGATACCGCCGCCCCGCTTCCTTGTGGATGGCCTTAAGAACGATGGTCTCGAGATCGCGGGGAATCGCGCGGTCGAGGCGGCGGGGCCGGACCGGGTCCTCGTGCGTGATTCGCTCGATCAGTCGCAACCGGGAAGCGTCGGTGAAGGCCGGGTGCAGCGTCAACAGCTCGTACAGGGTGATGCCGAGGCCGTAGTCGTCGCTCCGCGGATCGGACCAGCCGTTGAACCGCTCCGGCGCCATGTATCGGAGGGTGCCGACGACGTCCCCGGTGTGGGTCAACTCATCAGCGCCCTCGGCCTTGGCCAGGCCGAAGTCGGTGATCCACACGGTGCCTTTGGCGTCGAGCAGGAGGTTCGACGGCTTGATGTCCCGATGGAGGATCCCCTCCTTGTGGGCGTAATCCAGGCCGTTGGCGATCTGCACGCCCATCTGGGCCACGCCGCGGTAATACTGAGCGTCCGGCTGCGATGTCAGTTCCGGTCCGGTCGCGGTTGACGGCAGCCCAGTAGCGGAATCCGACTCGGCCGCCGGGGGGCTCGCCACCGGCCGGTCCGAAGACAGGGTTGGACCTGCCGCGCCCTGCCCCCGGCGACCCGCTGCCCGCGGCTTCGAGGCCGGCGGATCGTCACCCGCAAATGCGCCGCCAACGAGTGCCTGGGCCAGGCTGAAACTCGGGACGCCCTCAGAGGCGGGTTCAGCGGGTGAGGGGGCACCCTTCATGGACCGGAGACGTTTCACTTCGTTGAGGACATCGTCGAGAGCCTGCCCCTGGATGAATTGCATGACGTAGTAGTGTACATTCTCGTGCTCGCCGACGGAGTAAACCGGCACGATATTGCTGTGGTGCAACCGGGCCGCCGCCCGCGCCTCCCGGTGAAACCGGACCAGATGGGAACCGGGCAAGAGGCTGTGGGATGAGAGCACCTTGAGGGCGACGTGGCGGCCGAGCGACAACTGCACCGCCTCGTAAACGATCCCCATGCCGCCCCGGCCCACCTCGCGGAGAATGCGGTAGTCGCCGAGTTGCTGAGGGACCTGGCTCGTTTTCGGGGCAGGGCCGGTGCCGTCCAACGGAGGCCCATCCACCGACCCCAGCTCTTCCATCACCACCAGCGCCGGCAGCAGTTCCCGGAGTTGCTCGGCCGCTTCCGAGTGTTTTTCCGTGTACTCCGACAGGGAGGGCCGTTCGCCCTTGCGGTACCGCTCGAGAAAGGCTTCCACCACCCGGCCGATCACCGGATCGGATTGGGACTCATTCATGGCAAGAGGTCCCCCAACCAGCCGGGCAAGCCGCTCAGCATTTCCTTGAGCCGCTTGAGGGCCCGGAGGTGACGACGGCACGCTCCCGATTCGGTCAGCTCTAGTACCCTGGCGGTCTCGGACAGGCTCAATTGTTCGAAATGTCTCAAGGCCAGGATCTCGCGATCGAGCGGGGCCAGCGTATTCAGCGCTTCCTGGAGCCGGATCTTCAGCTCGGCCCGGACGGCCGCCTCGCTCGGCCGAGTTTCGCGGCCCAGGAGCTGGGCCGCCAGCGCTGCCGAGCTGGCCTCCGGCAGCCGCCCCCGGTAGAGGGACACCTCCCGCCCCGCATCCCGCATCTGGCGGCCCAGGTGATGGCGGTGCAGTGTCACCAGCTTCTGACCGGCCAGGAAGCGGAGCCAAAGGAAGAACGGCAACGTCGGTTTCTGGAGGTATTCCGCCAGCCGGGCCGAGGCTTCCAGATACGTGTCCTGAATCACATCGGACGGGTCGATCCGCCCGTGCAACCGCGGGTCGAGGCGCAGGGCCACCATGCGGCGAAGCCGAGGCCGATGCTCTTCCAGCATGGCCCCCAGCCGCGCCGGGTTGTCCGGAACCTCCGGCAACGGCAACGGGTCAGTCCGGCTCGCGTCATCCGTCATAGAGCACCCAACAAGATAACCGCGGTTGCGAGCGGTCTCTTGACTGGAAAAAAGGAATTGTCGGTGGGTGCGTAAGTCGTGCGGTTATTCTAATGTCGCGCGGACGCGATATCACGTCAATTCCTGCGGCAGGCCACTGTGCCGTCCGATTCGTTTGACTTCCTCGAGCCGGCTACCTCGCCGAAAAAATGCGGCCAGGTGTCAAGTGATCGGCCGGCCGCGCGGTTGAACATGGCAGGAACACGAGTCAGGTGGTCTGACTGTCAGTTCCCGCTGGAGGAAAGGGCAATGGCAGGTGGTGATCCGGAAAGTCTGAAGAAGCTCTGGCCCATCCACTCCCGCCAGTTCTGGTGCGGCCTGCTCGCCGGCCTCGGCATCGGTCTCGTTCTGGCAGCAGCGCTCGTCGAGCTGGGGGTGCTGTCTACACACGGTAAGGCCTGGGCCAGCTTGCTCGGCGCGGTGCTGGTGGGCGTCGGCGGCTTCGTCGGCCGACCGGCCCGATCAGCCAGCCAAGGCTTGCCCGAATCGGGCGCTGCAACGGACCGAGGCCAGGTCTAACGCTTCTTGGAATGCCTCACTCACCGATCGCCCCCCAGTAACACGCGGCTCGTCCGCTGTGATGGCGTCTAATTGTCCCTAGGTCTCTTTCTTTGAGGCAGCCATGTACGCTTCTTCGTCCACATCTACCCGTCGGCTGCGCGGGGCGTTCGCCCTGATCGAGCTGTTCGTGGTGATCTCCATCATCGCAAGCCTCATCGGCTTGAGGTTGCTGGCGGTACGGATCGCCGCCATTCAGCACCCTCAATAATTACTGTCCGTTTCAGAGTTGTGACCTCGTCGGCTACCACACCCACTGCTCAGAAGTACAAGGAGATGATCGTGAAACTTTCCACCATCGTCCGTCGCCCGGCGTTCACCCTGATCGAGCTCCTCGTGGTGATCGCCATCATCGCCATCCTGATCGGCCTCTTGCTGCCGGCCGTGCAGAAGGTGCGGGCGGCCGCCGCCCGCACCCAGTGCCAGAACAACCTCAAGCAGATCGCGCTGGCCGCCGCCAACTACGAGAGCGCCTACGGCGTCCTGCCCCCGGGCGGCAACTGGACCAACTACCTGGGGACGCTCGCCTACCTCTTGCCCTTTATCGAGCAAGGCAACATCTACAACGAGGTGCCGACAGCCTTCTGGCAACTCAATTTGCCCTCTTCCGGCGTGAACTATGCCAACGGCTGGTGGAATAATCCCAACGCTCGGGCGGCGGCCAACAACATCGTGAAGTCGTACCTGTGCCCGGCCGATGTCGCTCAAACAGTTACGCCGACGTTCGCGGTACTCACTGACTTGCTCTCCGGTAATGGCACCGGCCTTTCGCCGGCCCAGGGTAGCACGCTCGGCCGGACAAACTACGCATCCAACGCGGGTACCTACGGCAATACGGCCCCACCGCCATGGAACACTTGGTGTCAAGGCCCTTATTTCGGCAACTCCCAGACCCGAATGACGAGCATCACTGACGGGACCAGCCAGACGTTGGCGTTTGGGGAGACCTTGGGGGGACTGGGCTGCCGTCACCACGTGACTACGTGGTGTCGTGGATGGGTGCCTTCAATCTGGTCACGTATTGGGGCCTGCCGACACAGCCGTCGTCCTATACTTTCGGCAGCAATCATGATGGCGTGGTGCTCTTTGGCCTGTGCGACGGCTCGGTCCAGAGCCTTCGTAAAGGTGTCGCAGCGACCGCTTTCACAAACGACTGGTATCAATTCCGGTATGCGGCCGGCTACCAGGACGGTCAGGTGGTCGACTGGACGGTGATCGGCTTCTGATCCCGCTAGGTCCCCGACCGGGCCTCCCCCGGCTGGAGACACAGCGCCCACCCACCGTGTCCGCCACGCCCGGTCTCAATCCCTCCGAGTCTTCTCAGAAAGGACCGATCATGCGCCGCCCAATGGGTCTTCTTGGTTTCTACGTGATTCTCCTCTTCGTGGGAATCACGAACGTTTTGAACTTCGCGCAGAAACTGGTTGACTCCTCCGAGAACGTGAGAGCCGTCCATGTCATCGGACTCATCGCCAGCGGAGTCACCTGTGGGGCCGCCCTCGCCGGGACAATCGTTTGCCTCGTTCGGCAGTTCCGAAAGAGTAACCGGTTCATACACCCCCGAGCCGTATACCCCCTGCCGATTCTCGTCTGCTTCCAGGCACTTCTCCTTGGTGGAATCGCCGCCATGTTTGTCTTCGGGCAGAAACTGGTTGATTCGTCCGAGCAGGTGAGAGCCGTTCGTCTCATCGGACTCACCGGTGGCGCGGCGACTTGCGGCGCCGCCCTGGTCGGTGCGATCGTTTGCCTCGTCTGGCGATTCAGACCGAGAGACGAGCCGCTCGCGCAGCAATCCTCCGGCTGACAAAGTCGGAGGCTGCCGAGGACTCGATCCCGGACACCGTAGTGACGGTAGAATCACCTGGGTTCGCATCGTTGAGAGCTTCGTGACCTGCTCATCCCCCGCCATTCTTTGCAGGAGTCGCTCGCATGAAACTCATCGTCACAGTTGGAGGTCTACTCCTCTGCTCGTTGGCCCATGCCCAGAAACCCGAGCCGAAGCCGGGCATGGACAAGCTGCTCGACAAGCTCACCTTCACCAAGGACAAGTCGAGTCTGCCCTACCGCCTGCTCAAGCCGGACGGCTACGACAAGGACGGCAAGGACCGCTACCCGCTCGTGGTCTTCCTGCACGGCATCGTCGGGCGGGGAACCGACAACGAGAAGCAACTCAGGAGCGGCGTCGAGGAGTTCGTGAAGGACGCGACCCCCAAGAAGCACCCGTGCTTCTTGGCAGTCCCGCAGTGCCCGCCCGACAAGCTGTGGGTCAATGTCAGCCCGAAAGACGCGGGGGGCAACCTACCACTCGCCAAGGGCCCAACCGAGCCTACGGCTATGGTCCTCGACTTGATTGAAGCCGTTTGCAAGGAGTACCGCATTGACAAGGATCGCATCTACCTGACGGGCGTGTCGATGGGCGGCTACGGCACTTGGGATCTGGTCTCGCGCAGGCCAGAACTGTTCGCGGCGGCTATTCCAGTGAGCGGCGGTGGCGACCCAGCACAGGCGGAAAAGCTAGCCAAGCTGCCGATCTGGGCCTTCCACGGCGGCGCGGACCCGCTGGTGCCGGTCGAGCGGGCCCGCGACATGATCGCCGCTATCAAGAAGGCTGGCGGCGAGCCGAAGTATACCGAGTACAAGGGGGTCGGCCACGACTCGTGGACCCCGACGTACAGGGACAACGAAGTGCTGGACTGGCTCTTCGAGCAAAAGAAGGGGAAATGAGGGACGGGAAGGGGTGATCGCACAGGAGCCGGTCGGACAGGCTCAAGCCGTAACCCCTTCCTCATCTCCCTGCCGGATGTTCGGCCTTCGTAGCAAGCTGCCCACAACGCAGAATCGGCCAGTTTCTCGCCCGGTTGGTCATTTGCCGAGACTGGCTGGACCACGGCCGACAGCAGCACGGACCCATCCATGAGAAAACCTTCTGCAAGACCGTATCGGTCCACCGCACCACCGAAGTCGCTGTCCTTATCCACCGCCCGGCCGGGCTCGATTTCCACCGTGGCGATTGGTCCAGAGATCCCGCGAATGATGGCGGTTACCTTGCCGCCTGTGAACCCGTGGTACGGTTCAAGGAGACGGTCGTCCGACGAACCTGGGCTTCGAGTTCCTGGCGTTGGGAAGCCGTCACCAAAACACGTTGCCGTCCACTGGCCGTTTTCATGGGAACATCCTCGTTCACCAACTAGGAATTAACCTGCCGGGCTGGCATACTCTAAACTGTTCCCTTACTTCTGGGAAGCGGTACTTAGCTAGAACAGGTTAATCATTGCAAGTTGCACGGTCATTTGTAAGTCAGTTTGCATGTCAAGCGGTCACTCTGGTTCCCAGCGGCAAACCTCCTTGATTACGATTTCGTGAAAAAAACGAACCCAGAACTCCGTGTCTGCAAAAGTTCATAATGTTCATCATGTTCATGCTCTGATCGCACCAACAAGATTCGGCAAGAAGCGAAGGCTGGGTGCTTCCAATTCCGTAATTCCTTGACCGCAAGGAACCATTGCCAAAAGCCATGATTTGACAGAGTAGGTTCCGGTCACCGGAGACATTCAGCGATTCGTCCGAAATAATGTTGACTAACAAAATAGATCTAGTGATATTAACTGCGCGATTGGAGTCAAGCAATACGGTTAGATGATGCAGATTAACGCACGTTTGTATTAGCTAAGTGAAATATTGATATGAAAATGAGGGAGAGAGGACATGCGTAGCAAGAGGCGTCAATGAGCGATTGTGCTGTGGTTTAGCTGTGGTTTAGCTGTAGTTTCGATGTGTTTATCAATCAGTCGAATCACATCATCCACCACACAACGTGCTCTACGATTCGATAAACGGAGCACTTGGCTCAGACCCAACAACAAAACTCCCCGTAAACGCCCATAATGGGCTTATGCAGCGACGTCAGGAGCAGGAGGCTTCCGAGTTTGCTCCTCGAGTAAGTTTGGCACCTTCGTGGTCCAGTGTGGCCCTATAGGCTGCATTCTCGAATGGCAACCCAGGATAATTGGATCCAGCAACTTGCTGTGCCTCTGTGAAAGCGTCGTGAGCGTCAGGATCTGATGCCGCCAAATCATCATCGAACTCGATGTTGCGTGGGGTGAGATGGACTCTTACGCCCACGTCAACAACGTGGTCTACTTCCGCTATTTCGAGAATGCCCGGATCGCGTATCTCGATCGCATCGGATGGCTCGCCTCGATGCAAAAGAGCGGACTCGGCCCGATCATTGCCAGCACCCAGGCCCGTTTCCGGAAGCCCGTGAGCTATCCCGATCACTTGTTGGTTGGCGCGCGGATCAGCGACATCCAGCCCGATCGGGTGACCTTCGACTACAAACTGGTCAGTACGAAGCTGAACGCAGTTGCATGTGAGGGCCAGGCGGTGGTTGTCAGCTATGATTACCGGGTGGGCGCAAAGACACCAATCCCAGAGCCGATTCGAAAGGCAATCGAGGAATTGGAAAAGCAGAAATGGTGAGGTTCACTGGCTTCGCACTCACGGTCCTGCCGAGAAGGTTCGCTCGATTCTCGTTACATTCCCCTGTCGGTCCTTGATGCTCACAGTCAGCTTGCCGCGTGCCGTGCGCAGCGACGTCGCCAGACTCAATTCCCAGACTCCCGCTCCAACGGATGTGAACTTCGGGGCGAGGTTCTGACCCGCTGGGATGCCGTTCACCACTAAGTCTGCGATTACTTCAAAGCTTGCTGGATCGAGACCACACGAATCATACATCCCGATCAGGATACGGCTCAACGGTGCATTTGCCCCCACAACGGGCGAGGCAAGTGTCAGGGTTGGACGCTGGTCATCGAGCATCCAGCCATAACCCGGCTTCGTTGGGTTCCTGGGGTCGTAATCGAGGTCGATGGGGCAGCCGAGATCGATCCACCGAACCAGGGCTAGCCTGTCCTCATCGCTCAGTGCCGCGACCTTCCCCGCCTTCACCGCATCCTGCGGCGGCATCGCGCTGCCGATGAAATCGAGATCAGCGCGGTTGCGGTTGGCGGGTGTGTTGGCAACGGGCTGACCCTTCAACTGGAGCGTCTGCGGGTTCCCAGGAACGGTTTCAGTTGGGAAATCATCGTTGTCCCAGCCATCCATTCGCTTACCGAACACTTTCCACACAAGCAGACTTCGGCGCGACTGGAACATACGAACATAGCGCGAGGCATTGTGATTCCGCCAGGAACCCACAACTGGCTTGTGGCCAAAACGCGCACCGTAATCCATCGCGAGGCGGTAATACGTTCCGGGCACATCATCCGCATCCGGAAGGTTCACGATCTTGTCGTCATCAAGAACCAGATTCCCGGCTGCTTTAGCGGATTTGCCGGTGTGACACGCCGCACAACTGCGATCGAAGATCGGCTTGATGTCCCGGTAATACTCCATGTTCTTGATGCCATCCTGGAACCGTAGCCCCGTCTCATCGTTCTTGTCCCACTTCCGGCGCGACTCATCCTTCGCCTTCGTGGTCAGTAGAGGAGTGTGCTTCGACAGGTCGAAGACTTCGTAATCGAGCCTCGCTGCGATGGTCAGCTTGAAATCGGTCGGCTTCTGACTGTGTGCGTGGCAGCCGCCGCAGTCGTGTCGAATTTCACCGGGTCGCAACTGATGCCACGTCTGGGCCATATTCAGTACCATGCCGTTGCGGTCGAGTGTCTGGAAGGTGAAGGCGACATCGGCGGGGATTTTGGCGAGGAAGCTGGTATCGGGGTTGCCATCAGGGTCTGTCGGTTGCTTCTCACCAGAGAACTTGCGAACAGGAATCTCGCCCAGGATGCGAAGTCGTTCGTTGGCATGACTGCGGAATGTCCGTTCCGAGTGTGGCCCCTTGTTCCGGTCGGTCGTCGGTTCCATTGCCAGAATGCGGATGGCGTGAATCTCATCGTTGGTGTATCGCCCCACATCCGCCCCCTGGTTGAACCAGTTGAACGAGACACCATCTTCGCTTGTATTGAACGGGTCCAGATCCTGATATCCATTGCGATCCGTCCCACCCGCAAAGGTCGCCGTGACGCTCCCCGAGTTCACCACACCGTTGGGATAGCTTTCACGTTTATAAAGGCTGGATGTCCCCACTAAACCCAATGGCGTTCCCGCCGCGAGGTGCGGCGAGAGCTTGCCATCATTCGCCAGCGGAGTCAGGCGTTTTGGCTCATCCATTCCGTGAATGCGCTTGTAGGGAACGAGTGCGCGGGGCCACTGTTCGTTGTACTTCGGGTCGTTTTTGATGAGTAGCATTTGACCCGGTTCATCAATTGGCTTGCCGTCCTTGATGAGATAGAGACCACCATCGACAGCAGGCTGATGAACCGTGTAGCCACCATTGACCGGACCAGGCGACCAGACAGCGAGCAAATGATTATCGGGCGCAGCCGAGGGGTGGGTGACTTTGCCCACGCGGGTCGAGCTTCGTTGACCACGGAGGGAGAAATCTGCCGGGCCTTCATCCGTCCGCGCGAAGAGGGTAAGCGATTCGATGCCGAACGGGCTGAACGGCAGGCGGCGAAGGCGCGGTTTGCCATCATCCAGTCGTCCGTTTCGCAATGGAAGATTGCGGGGATCGCCGGTGAAGCCGGGACCGAACGCTGCGTTGCCAGAAGGCACGGAGGCCGGGAACTTCACAAAGCCGCCGAAACCGTTGCTCGTCTGGTTGTAGTATTCTTCTGCAACAATCGACCCATCCGAAAGCTGTGTCTGGAAGTGCCAGGCGCTCGGGCTATAGCCGGGCAGAAACGCGCTGGCAATCGGTCCCCAGTTGGTGCCATCCGGGTTGATACTCCAGAGACCCCAGAGGGTGGATGTTCGCAGACCTTGTGATTCGAGCGAACTGAACATCACGCGGCCATCGGTCAGGATGGTCGGATGCAGGGCCATGCCCAGGTTGAGGTGTCCAATACACTCGACGTTTCCGCCATCATCATCCATGACGAACAGTTGCAGCGTATGCAGAAGTCGCTTGGGTGGTTTGAAGCCATTGCGGTTGCTGGCAAACATCACTCTGCCGCCGGGCAGTGGGCACGGTCCCATGTTGAACACACCATACGAGAAGGAATTCTTCCCCGGTTCGGGTGTGCGGTAGTCCTGCGACCAGTTTCCGGCACCGGTATTTGGTGTGAACTGCTGAGTCGTCAACTGCACGATTTTCCTGGTTTTGACGTGCAACTTGAAGATGTCGGCACCCGCTGGTGAGCTATGCGCGACGGAAGCACCCTTCAAGTCGTGGAAAAGAGAGTAGTACACCCATTCGCCATCAATTGAAACCACTGGATCTGTTACCGAACCGTTCCCACCGCGGACCAGCACTTCTTCGGTGCCATCAGGATGCAGGAGCATCAAGTCGGCACCGGCGTCCATGAAAACCGGGTTGGAAATCTCCGCCCAGTTGGTGCCGACAGCATCGCCCTTGCGCGGAACCAGCACGTAAACGATGTCGTAATCGAGTTTGACGGATTTATCTGTCGAGAAGTGCGGGGGGCTGACGTTGATAGGACCGGTCACATCGTCCGGCTGTTTGGCCCAGGCCAGGGGAACGATTAGCAACGAAGCCAGGAGCAGTAGGGGCAAGAGTAAAGACTTCTGCAGGCTTGCTCCTTGCCCCTGATTACTTGCCCCAGATTTCATCCCTTAGCCCTCAATACGGACCTATCAAGCCTCACGAGTGGACAAATCGGCGTTTGTCTTTCTTCATCCCTATTTTGATTGGGAACAAAGAAATAGGTAAGGGGCAAGGGCTAAGAACTTGTGTCCTGCCCTTGCCCCTTGCCCCTGATTACTTGCCCCTTATTTCAGGGCATCTTTTGCGGCCTCGGCGATTTCGCCGGCCTTCTCTGAGGCGCTCTTGGTGTCCTTGAAGGTGAAGCTCTTGCTGAGTGCGTTACCCTTCTTGTAGACGAGGACGGTGACGGCGGAGTCCTTGCTCAGGTTGTACTTGGAGGGGCCGTCCTTATCCTCTGCGATGGTCAGAGGCGTGGTCAGCTTGTGGGTGGTCTGGACCTTCTCGAAATCGGCGGCGGTGACGCCGCTGACGCCCACGACGACGGTGCCAAGCTTGGCGTCGTTCTTCTGAACTTCATCCACGGCCTTGACCACGGCAACGAAATTGTCATCAGCCTTCTGGGTAAAGATCATCACAACGGCTGGACGGGATTCGCCGCTGTACTTGCAGTAGTAGCAGAGGGTCTCACCCTTCTTTTCGCCGGTGATCGCCTTGACCTGGAATGGGCCGCCGACCTTGAGGTCGTCAGCCTGAATGGCGGACACGGTGAAACCGAGAACGAGAGCCAAACCGAGACCGAATGCGCGCATGATATACTCCTGGGTTGAGCCTCAACCGAAACCAAATCGGGGGAGGCGTTGAGGCCATCAGTTAACCCTTACCGTCTCGGCGTGGCATCTTACATGAATTTAATGAGACGGTGCGGGCTTTTAATGGGCGACAGAGGAGAGAACCTCTCCAATGATCTACCTTTGGGAGACGAAGCGGCAATAGGAACTATTCAAAGATTGGAGTGTTTCAAGGCAGAATGAAAGTGGCACAGACTTCAGAATTCGCGTGTGCATGTGCGCAGGCACCTGTCCCGGTCTGCTGACCGGGGGCGAGTGGTGATTGGGGTTTGATTACTCCTCGCTTTCGCTTTCGCCCTTGCTCTCATCTTTGCCCGCAGCTGCGCCATGCTTGCCCATCAAGCAGTCGAGCGCGACTGCTGCACCCAGGATCAGGATCTTCGCGTTCGCATCATCGGCGAACTGCGGGCTGATCTGCACCCCATAGGTTCCGTCGGAAGTGAGAAGTGACTTCACCATGCCGCCCCACTTTTTTGAGACTTTCCCCATCTCCGTCTTTCCATCCGGGGCAACAATGGTGTATTCGGCCTTGAACAGCTTTCCTCGGATATCGGCGATGTGCTTCCCATTCTTGTCGTAGACGTGAAAGCCACCGCTGAGACTGAAACTTTTCGCCTTGTATCGGCCGACCACCTCGCCCTTGTCATCCACCGCTTCGACCTTCTTGAACAGAAATCCCTTCCGGCGGATCGCGAATGCGAGGGAATCGTCTGGCTTGCTCCGGAATTCGATCTTAGTCGAGGGCGGACCCTTCACCATCCCGATCATTTTGGCGAGAAGCCCCGTACTCTGCTCGGCCGTGCCGAGAACCTGGCCGCTTTCATTGCGGATCTCATAGGAGTGACGCGAAGAGAAGAGCTTCGTTTTTGGTGTAACGATAAACATGTTGTCTTTGAGCATGAGTTGCTTCCTGGTGTGGCGTCGATGTGGATTCCTAACCATTAGTCGTTATAAGCCGGATGGGACTGGTCCGCCAGAACTTTCTAGACACGACTTGATTATTCTTATGAGTAGATGTGCTATCCAACTCCACGACTTGTCATTGGAATAACCGTGGCCAACTTACTGAAAAAAAACCGGTGACAGCTCCGCGCTCATCACCGGGTCCAGTCAGGGGATGGGCTCAACCACCAAACGCTTCTCGCAGCAGTCTGGGGATCAGGAAGGTGAGTCGAATTTGTTTCAGCAATTCCAGATCGACCTCATCCCGATTCAGGTTCCATCGGACGCGGGCTGGGTGGGTTATCAGTCGCTTATTTGCCCTCTCGGCTACCGCGGCATCCCGCAGCGATCGCCCCAGAGTCCGGAGAACCAATTGACATGCGAAATCGAGATTGTTCTCACCCGGCGGCAAGGCAGACACCTTCTCGCTCACCCGGCGGATCAACTCCTCGTGGAGTGTGACAGTAAACTCGCTCACAGCAAGGGGGAGTAACGTCAACGCGACCGCTCCATCAGTCCCCTCTCGGTCCGGTCCTGCCTTGGGCAGAAGCCGACCGACAAGCGGGAGGAGTTGATCCACTACAACCTCGGCGTAGTCCGCCCGTCTATCAGTCAAGAGGAGCAACTGGCTAAGCACGACCACAGCGGACAGGCGATCCGCGTCGTCCTTGGCTTCCTTGATTTCGTTACGAAAAAAGTCGATCCCTTCGGCTGCCATGTCCAGACTGAGGTAGGCCTCAGCCGCGAACCGGTGTCGCGACCGGATGATCTCCGGATCGGTTAGCGGCCTGGGAACTCCGTTTCCTGCCCCAACGCGTTTCATTTCCGCCAAAGCCTTCGTGCGATCCGGTTGGGTGGGTGGCTCGAATCGCCGCATTGCTTCTCGTGCCTCATCCGCCCGTCCACTCTTCTGGAACACGATTGCGCGAAAGAGCATCCAGTCCGTTTTCCCATCCGGGGGCAGGCTGACCGCTGCCTCATCGAATCGTCGCAGGGCTGCATCGAAATGACCAGTTCGTAGCTCGATGTGCCCAATCTGAGCATGTTCCGCACCGCTAACGGGTAACCATTCCAACTTGCCAGTTTCCGGGTCGATGATCGCGGCAGGAGCGCCGGGCGGCATCCCCAAACGGTCATCATCTGCGAGACGATATGGGGGTTCGACGGTCAACCAGATGGACAGGCGGTGATCGTTGGGCGACCAGTGGGGAAACGTCGCCCTGACTCCCGAAATCACTGACTTCCCGAGGTTCTCTCCATTAGCATCAGTTATCCAGACAGTGTTGCGCGCATCGAAATTGGGAACGAGCAGGGTGGCCCAGGGCACGTCGTTAGATGGGAGTGGCTCGGCCGTGACGTAGGACATCCAGCGTCCATTCTTATCCCACCCTGCGAACGACACGACTGTTGAATTGCTCACTTGTCGCACCGAATCAGCCGGGCCAACGAGGACAAGGCGGGAAGCCTCAACCAATCCAATGCGTTTTCCATCCGGGTGCCAGTACACATCCGCTAACGCGGGCTGGGGGCGGAATCCAATTGTTGATGTCTCTCGTTGAGAGAGTAACCAGCGTTCTGTTTGTCGGGTTGTGGTATCGCAGACACGGAGATTCGGTCCATCCGCAAACGCCAGTTTCATCCCATCCCGTGACCACGTTGGCAGTCGCTGCCGGAGTTCTTCCAGGTGTTCTGTCTGTGGTGTGGAGTCATCTACTCGCCACCACTCTCCGGTGGTTGACTCCTCGATCCACAACCCCTTTCCAC
>DASZJS010000224.1:0-4665 GCA_035947935.1 Gemmata sp.
CAACCTAGGCCACGGGATTGGCCCGACATGTCTTGCTGGGCTTGCCATGTTGGAAGGCGGTGTGCCGGTTACCGATCCAGCTCTGAAAGCAGCCACCACTTCCATCCGGTCTGCCGCGTACACGCAGGTCAAAACATATCAGGTTGCCCTTTGTCTGTTGTACCTCGATCGGCTTGGCGATCCGGCCGATGTACCCCTCATCCAAATCCTGGGAGTTCGGTTGTTGGTCGGACAAAGCGGGAATGGGGGTTGGGGCTACGATTGCACCGCGGGGGTACAACAAGCAGACGAACAGCGGCTTCGGGCGATCAAGGCTGAGAACCAGCCGGGACCCCCCAAGTTGCACCCTGAAGTTGATAAGTACTACCAGTCGATCGTTGCATCAGCCCGTCCTCAGTCATCAATGGACGACAACTCAAATACCCAGTTCGCAGTGATCGCCGTTTGGCTTGCTCGCAAACACGGAGTTCCAGTAGATAACGCCCTCGATAATATCGACAAACGGTTCATGGCCAGCCAGAACAGTCGTACTGGAGGTTGGGGGTACAACGGCCCCCTTGCCGGATCTGCTGTGGGTGAGGGACCAGCCGGCAGTCCCGCGATGTATTGTGCGGGGTTAATCGGTCTGTCGACCGGCCTTGCTCGCCGAGAGGAGAGACGACGCAAGGCCGAAACTCCAAAAAAGGACGATCCGCCGAAAACCGAACCCAAGAAGACATCGGACGATCCGTTCTTTAATCCACCGCAGAAGAGCAACCCTGAACCCAAGAAGCCCGCCCCCCGTCCACTCGATGCGCGGGATCTGGCCATTCGAGCAGGGTTCAACGGGCTCGGTGCGATCGTTGCGGAATCCGCGCAGCTAGGCGGCGGGGCGCTCATCGCCAAGACCAACGGGTCTCATGGCTATAACGACCTTTACTTCTTATGGTCTCTTGAGCGTACATGTGTAATTTACGGAGTGGAAAAGCTGGGCGGGGTCAACTGGTACGAAGCGGGCGCGCACTCGTTGGTGGTCACCCAATCTCAAAATGGAACCTGGGGTGGCGGGAATGGTGGATTTGGGTTTGAGGTAAACACATCGTTTGCCGTGCTGTTTCTCTGCCGCTCGAACCTTGCCCGCGACCTCTCGGGCAAGGTGCAGAATGAAAACGGAACCGAAATGCGTGCCGGATACGGACCCGGCAGTACCGATACGAAACCCACAAATCCTGCACCGGGAACGAGCCCCATTCCAGCCTCGCCGGGACCAATCATCCCGGGTGCTTCAGGGAGCGAAGCCGCTACCCTGGCGGCCGAACTCGTCCGAGCAACCGACAAGGACTGGGTAAAGGTTCTCAACAAGCTCAAAGATTCCAAGGGCTCCGCTTATACCGAGGCTCTTGTCACTGCGACGAATCGTCTGGAAGGCGATCGTTTGAAGTCGGCCCGTGAAGCATTGGCCGAACGCTTGACGAGGATGACCGCGGAAACGCTACGGTCGATGGCAAAATCTGAGGAAGCGGAACTTCGCCGGGCATCGCTACTGGCCATGGCGATGAAAGACGACAAAAACCACATCCCCGATCTGATCGCGGCCATCCTCGACGATGAAGAATTCGTTGTCCGCGCTGCAAAGGCAGGACTCAAGAGCCTCTCCGGACAAGATTTCGGACCCGCCGCCAATGCCAATGCGGGAGAGAAAAAACTCGCCGTCGATGCCTGGAAAAACTGGTGGAGTAAACAGAAAAAATAATTGTGTCGGGCGTTTCATGTTCACAGGGGATGGGGGATTGCGTTTATCCAATTGTGACGGTTTGCCAGCTCACCGCCCGGAGGGCTCCCATGTCTTCGCTCCGGTATTTGTCTGTTGTCTCTTCGTTCCTGATCGTTGCGGGCGCGTGTACAGCGGCAACACCCAAGGAGATCGATGCGTCTGTCAAATTGGGTGTCGGATACCTGAAAGATCAGTATAAGGGAGCGACAGCGAAGCAAGTGGCTGGTGGCCCGAACGGTATCGGTGCAGCTGCACTTGCCGGGCTCGCGCTGCTGGAATGTAACACGCCTCTCGATGACCCTTCTGTGCGGGCGATTACCGCAGGGGTCCGAGATGCTTCGTTCACGACAACCCAGACCTACCACATCGCCCTGTGCCTGCTCTACCTCGACAGACTGGGTGATCCCACTGACGTTCCGCTGATCCAGATGCTTGGTGTGCGCCTGCTTGCCGGGCAAAACGGGAACGGTGGCTGGACCTACGAGTGTATCGAGTCGGTTCCGCCACTCGATGAGCGGACGTTGCGAACCTCGTTGCTCACTACGGAATTGACTACGGGGAATCCGCCGCCTGCCCCTGGCAAAGCCAACACACCAGCCAATCCCGGAAAGAACCCCGCCATAACTCCCGGGAAAGCCGGTGTCGTGGGCAAGCTTCACCCTGAAGTAGAGAAGTACCAAGGAAGACTGGCTTCCGTCCGCATCCGGCCACGCATGGACGATAACTCGAACACGCAGTTCGGGGTTCTCGGTGTGTGGGTCGCCCGGAAGCATGGCGTGCCGGTGGAAGCGGCACTCGATTTGATCGAGACTCGGTTCTTGAACACTCAGACGATCAACGGCGGCTGGCCGTATGCTGGGTCTGCTCAAGGCAGTCCATCCATGACCTGCGCGGGACTGCTTGGACTCGCGACCGCACTCGGTCGTCGGGAAGAGCGGCGAATGACGGCCGATATCGCCAAAGCTCCCAAGACCCCAAAGGCTCCTTCGCCGCCAAAAAGCGATACCAGCGAGGCAGTAAAGCCAGCGGCAAAGAACGAAGATCCCTTCTTCAACCCGCCTCCAACTCCCAAGCCCGATGACCCCTTCTTCAACCCAGCAAAGCCGACTCCACCGGCTCCTCCTCCGGCAAAGAATCCTATCGTAGCGAAACCACCGCCACCAAAGCATCCCGCCGATGTGAGGGATCAGGCAGTTCAGAAGGCGCTCGCGTCTCTCGGGGCGGTGCTTGCAGGCAACGGACCCGTGCAAGGTAGAGGAAGGGGACCACGATTCCTGGTCAACGGAGGCGTTCTCGGCGATCGCGACCTCTATTTCCTCTGGTCGGTCGAACGAGTCGGCGTCATCTATGGTCTGGAAAAGATCGGCAATGTCGATTGGTACGATCTGGGGGCTGAAGAACTGGTCGGGTCTCAGAACATCAGCGGGTCGTGGGGTCGAGGTGGCCGGGGGGCCGAGGTGGACACCGCCTTTGCCTTGCTATTCCTGGCTCGGTCGAACCTGGTCATCGACCTTTCCCACAAGGTGCAACGGGGATCATCGACTGCGGAACTTCGCGCGGGTGCCGGGATCCCTTTCGGTGGCGACAACCCCGCGGCTGCCGCGGACACCAAACCCACCGTTCCCCCCGGGGCTGCGACCGGTGCCAAGCCCGCGGTTCCCACTGAGACGACCGAACCCCGACGGCCAGAGGTGACTGTGATTCGACCGATATCCCCCAGCACTGATGATCCGAAAACCCTGGCTGCGGAACTGGTCGGTGCAATGGGGTTGGAATGGGAGAAGGTGTTGACAAAAGCTCGGGATGGAAAAGGAACAGCCTACACCCAGGCTCTGGTTCTGGCCCTCGCACGTCTCGACGGCGATCGACAGAAGTTCGCTCGCGAGGCACTGGCCGAACGCTTGACGCGAATGACGGCGGAAACATTGCGTTCGATGGCAAAAGCGGAGGAAGCAGAACTTCGTCGAGCGGCGGTGTTGGCGATGGCGATGAAGGACGACAAGGCTTACATCCCCGATCTGATCGGAGCCATTCTGGATAACGAAGAAATTGTCGTCCGCGCTGCCAAAGCGGGACTCAAAAGCCTCTCCGGACAAGATTTCGGACCCGCAGTCAACGCCAGCATCAGCGACAAGAAGCTTGCTGCTAATGCCTGGCTGGACTGGCTGCGCAAACAAAAGGAATGAGGGTTCGAGTATTGTTTGGACTCCAGCATGGGCTGCTGGAATCCTTTGTGCAGATGGTTATTGTCGTGAAATCTCAGTCGGGTTTCGATTTGATCTATGGGAGTTAAGGACACCCAGGAGTTGCCCTTCCGAATCGTTCCACTCCACACTTCGACGTAGCTAGAGTTCAGAGACTCGCTTGCAAGTTCGTCCCGGGGTTGCCCAGCGGACGTCGCTGTAGTAGTTTCAAATCAATTCCATTTTTTGCTGCCGACACGTTGGGGATATTCCCAGACAATCACACCATTGCCCAAGGTCAGCCAATGCCAATCACCGTGGTCTGTCCTGGTTGTTCCACAAAGTTAAATGCTCCGGATTCCGCTGCTGGTAAGAAGGTGAAATGCCCCAAGGCCGGGTGCGGCACAGTCATTGGAGTTCCAGAACCGCTGACTCCCCAGTTTGAGGAGGTCGAGGACAATCCGCCACCGAAGCCCACACCCAAGAAAGCAGTCAAGGCGGTGGTCGAGGATGATCCGCTACCGAAGAAGAAACGCCGTAATGAAGACGATGACGATGCGGACGAATGGCCAAATAGCAAACGTCGTCGGGACGAGGATGACGATGCGGACGAACGACCAAATGGCAAACGTCGCCGGGACGAGGATGACGATGATGAAGATGAACGGCCAAAGAGCAAACGTCGTCGGGATGATGACGACGAGGATGAAGATGAACAGCCACGAAAGA
>DASZJS010000225.1:0-3649 GCA_035947935.1 Gemmata sp.
AATTCCATTCGCTAAACTGAGTTGATATCCACCATACCCATTCATTGAAACGAGCTTTTTCCGCTTGCACACGCTTGCACCCCAAATGGCCCTATATCCCGTTCGATCCACCTTGCACTTCCTGCCCGCTTACCGTATGGCCCCGCATCCGGGATCGCTTCCCGAGCGGAGCAGTGTTTATGATCGCGCGGATAATCATCCTGATCGTTCTACTCGCCACTCTACCAGTTGGGTGTTCTTACAACCCCGGCTATCTCCCCTATACCCTTCCCGGCGGCCCCATCGTTCAGGAGCACGCCAAGCCCAGCGGCCCCGGCTATTTCAACAACTTCGATCCCAATGCTTGCAAGCTCGAAGTGACGCCTAATCAGCAAGTCACTGCACCCCTGGGTGCCTCGATTGTTCTCGTTGGCACCGTGGTCGATAAGGATGGTCAGCCGCGCCGATCTCGGCGCATCGATTGGATAGTCGATGGGCCAGGAAATATCATCGAAGTCGATGAATCGGGCTTCTTCGCGGGACGCGGTTACAAGGTGGATAACAAATACGCCGTCAGTTACACAAACTACTTCTCCAAGAAAATCACTCGCGGAAATAACGACCCGAACGACGATGTCGCCATCGCCGCGGGGCAAACCTTTTGTGTTCTCAGTTGTGCGGTCCCGGGCGAAACGGTTGTCACCGCTTATGCACCCGAAGTCTTTAACTGGGAGAACGGTCGGGTTGTCATCAAGATTCTCTGGGGCGATGGCCGCTTCAACTTCCCACCGCCCGCGACCATCCGTTCGGGTAGCGAATACACCCTCACGACCACCATCAACAACAACAGCGGCAATGGTCCAGACACCACATCGAGCGGGTTTCGCGTCCGCTATCGGGTGATCGATGGACCGCCGGCTGTTCTCGTGTCGCGACTTGGGCCAGGAACTGTTTCAGGTCCATCCAGCAACGGTGGCCAGCAGGCCGAAGCGGTTATCGATGCCAATGGTACCGCGGCGGTTTCACTGGTTGAGCGTGCACCCAAGGCAGGCAAGACGCGGGTCGCTGTTGAGGTTGTGAAACCTGCCGATAACGGTGGCAGCCAGGAGATCATCGTTGCCAGAAAGGATACCGTGATCGAATGGGCCGAGCCACAGGTTCATCTCTCGGTCGCCGCTCCGAAGGTGGCCAGTATCAATGGCATCTACCCCGTCACTATCGCACTTGAGAACGATAGTGGTGCGGATAGCCGGGACGGTCAGGTCAAGGTGACGCTCTCCGATGGTGCCACGCTTGCCCGAAGCGAACCACCACCTCTCCGCCAGGACGCCAACGGCGCACTGATGTTCGCTGTGCCCCCGGTTGGTGGAAAGACTAACCAGACCGTTGTTCTCCAGGTGAAACCGGCCAAACTCGGCCAAGTGACCGTGATTGCCGATGCTGTCACCTCGGATGGGATGCAGGCCTCGCATAAGGCCACCACCCGTATCGATCAGGGCCGGCTCCAACTGCATATTGCAGCACCTTCCGTGGCTCTTGCCGGGGAGCCGATTCCGTTCCGGGTGGCCGTCACGAACGGCGGTGCCGCGCCCGCGGAAAATGTCAACGTGTGGGCGACCTTCGATGCCGGGCTGACCTATCCTTCTCCCCAAAACCCGGTTGAACTCACGGCGGGAACCATCGATCCCGGACAAACCAAGACTCTCGATTTGCCACTCACTGCAAAAACAACTGGCCACTTTGCTGTGCGAGCCAGCGCAACCTGGGATGGCAATCTCAATTTGAAAGCACAAGCTGATCCCGTGGCTGTGGATGTCCAGCGGGCGGAACTCACCGCCAACGCAACCGGTCCCAACATCGCCTATCTGAACCATGAGTTCGACTGGACTGTGACCGTGAGTAACACGGCCGATACACCCATCTCGAACGTGGTGGTTCGAGCCACTATTCCACAGGAAGTGAGTGCGAAGGCAGCGAGCGATGGTGGAAAAGTTGGGCCTGGTTCCGTCGAATGGAAAATCCCGGATCTGAAGCCGCGCGAGCAGAAGACGGTCAAAGTGACGGTCGTGACTATGAAGTTGAGTAGCCGTGCGGCCTTGACCGTAGCCGTGATGGCCGATGTGATTAACGGCACTCAGTTGGTGGGCGATCCACTGGGGGTGAAGGCGGAAACGGCGGTCGCGATCATCGGTACCCCCGCACTGGTTCTGGATGTCGCTACGCCGCCGGCCTCGGTTGAGATTGGGAAACGGCTGACCTTCCAGATACGAGTGAAAAACCAGGGAACCGTGTCAGCCCGAACCATTGAAGTGGCAGGATTCGTTCCCGCCGAATTGCGGGCGATCCGAGGGTCTGGCCCGGTCGAAGGACAAATCGATTCAACGGGCAAGGTCACCTTCCCCGCGGTGGATGAATTGCAGCCCGGTGCCACACTCACGTTCACGGTTGAGGTCGAAGGCGCAAAAGCCGGCGACACGCGATTCCATGCCGAGGTGAAAGCTGCTCACCTGACAAAAATACTCCAAGAAGAACAGGCAACCCGAGTCACTGCAAAGTGACGGTTGGGCTCTTGCAAAATCAACCACTCACCTGTTGCGGAACCGCACAAACCGCCACTCTTCACCACTCCTTCACTGCTGTCACGAAATAGATTCCGCTTCAACGCCAACCCCATAAATCCAATGGATTATGCCTCTTAACACATGAAATCGGGGACCTGGAGGAAATGCGAGGAGGGATTTGGCACCGCCATTGCTTTACTGTTCTTTCGAGTCGGATGCGAGTCCCGACTCAAGACGAAAAGATCTTCCTTCCCAATACGGGCACGAGAATAGTGGGGGTCTGCGAGTCCCCCCACTGAATCTCGTGCCCCACTTCTTTTTACCCTTCCACAAACAGCATTCCTCTGGAAAGGCTGTCGCAAAGTTCGCCAGCGGCTACAATCAGTGGTTATGGAACGGCTCAACAAATTCCTGGCGCACTCTGGTGTTGGCTCACGTAGATTCTGCGACACACTCATCGCCGCGGGACGAGTGAAGGTGGATGGCATTGCGGTCTCCGACATGGGACTCAAGATCGATCCGCAGGCCCATCAGGTGTCGGTCGATGACCACCCGGTTCGGACAGAGAAACCGGTGTATTGGGTGGTGAACAAGCCCGTGGGCTACCTCTGCACTGATGCCGATCCCGCGGGCAGACCCCGAGCTGTGGACTTGCTCCCTCACGTCGAGCAGCGGGTATTTACAGTTGGTCGGTTGGATGAGGGCAGCGAAGGCCTTCTGTTGATGACGAACGATGGCGACCTGGCAATGCCGCTCATGCACCCGCGGTACGGCATCCCGAAAATGTATCTCGTTTTGGTTGCAGGGAAACCAACCACGGCCGATCTCCAAAAGCTGCTGGATGGCGTATGGTTGAGTGAAGGCAAGGTAAAAGCACGTAGCGTGAAGCGGGGAAAGCCACAGGGGAACAGTACCTGGCTTCGCATTGTGCTGACCGAAGGGAAGAACCGCGAAATTCGCCGGATGCTCGCCAAGCTCGATCACAAGGTCATGAAACTCCGGCGTGTGGCAATCGGTCCCATCAAACTGGATAAACTTCCGAAGGGGAAAGCCCGTCGGGTGAGTATGGATGAACTCACTGAACTGAAAAAGTTCGTCGCGACCGCTCA
>DASZJS010000226.1:0-5356 GCA_035947935.1 Gemmata sp.
GTGCAAGCTGTCCCGATCGTGTGGATGGAGCGATGGCGAACGAGCCACACTGCGACCGAGTACCACGGCAAATACGTGCGGCAGGATCATGAGGGTTGCAAAAGTCGCTGCGACCAGACCCCCGATAACCGCTCGTCCCAGTGCAGCGGTTTGTTCGCCGCCTTCGCCGTAACCCAGAGCCATCGGGAACATACCCGCGATCATGGCGCAACTGGTCATCAAGATGGGTCGAAGCCGTTCGCTCGCCCCAGTAACTGCGGCTTCGGCGGACGACATACCCGTTTGTCGATTTCGCTCGGCGAATGTGACGAGAAGAATGGCGTTGGCGACAGCCACCCCAATTGCCATGATCGAGCCCATAAACGATTCAATATTAAGCGTGGTATTGGTGATGTAAAGCGCCAAAACCACGCCAGCAACTACCGCGGGAGCCGTGGCTGATGCCACAATTGCAAGCCGAATCGACTGGAAATACGCAGTCAAGAGCAAGAACACCATGATCACCGCCAAAAACAAACCTACTCCCAATCCTTTGAACATCTGGTTCATTGGCGGCACCTGTCCGCGTACCTCAACTTGCACGCCACGCGGCAACTCACCCGCGGCTTTGATTGCATCGTCGATATGAGACGCGACTCGTCCCAGATCCTCTCCTTCAATGTTGGCAGTCTGGCTGATATAGCGCAACTGGTTGAGCCGGTCGTATTCCTCGGGCATGGTCTGTTTTCTGATCGTTGCGATGTCCCGCAACTCAAGCTGACCGCCGCCATTACTTGAGTTGTCCGAGAGCCGCTTGACGGGGATCATGCCGACATCGGTTATCGAGGTCACGTGGGCTGGTGGGACTTCGACCTGAACCTGATAACCAATGCCGGAATTGGGATCGGCCCAGAAAATCGGCAAGACGTAGCGGCTTGAGAACGTCCCGGCAATCAGTGAGTTAGCGGCATCCGCCACGTTGATACCGGCGAACCCGGCCCGTTCGCGATCGATATCAACCATGACGCGGGGGTAATCCAGAGCCTGAACAAACTGGAGATCGCGAATGGACGGTATCTGCTTGAGCCGGGTGTTGATCTTGTCGGCATAGGCCTTGTTCACAGCCAGGTCCGGGCCGGTCACGACAACTTCAATAGGCGTGGGCGAGCCGAAGCTCATGACCTGGTTAACGACATCGGAAGGTTCATAGGAAAAACGAATCGTACTGGCTCGCTCGGCCGCCAGCGATGATGGTACACCGTCCTTTTCCAATCTCTTTGCCATCCAGGGGATCATTCTCTTGGGCAATTCTTCCCGGAGCTTGTGTTGCAGTTCGGCGACTTTGATCCCAGAGCCTTCGCGTAGCGCGATGCGCATGATGCTCTGGTCGGTGCCACCACTCCAGAGGTAGATCGCGTTGACAGTCAGTGTGGGGGCGACGATGCCGACGTAGGCCACCGAGATCTTGATATTCTCGGGACCGACGATTTCCTTGATCTCCTCAAGGGTCTGTTTCGTCGTGTCTTCATTAACCTCGAGATTCGAGCCGGTTGGGGGGCGAATGCGGATCTGGAATTGTCCCGCATCCACGGTTGGAGCAATCTCGCGACCGACCTGGAGGCCGACGGTCACCAGAATCAACAACGCCACCACCAGGTACGCCGGGAGCAGGATCAAGCGGAACGGCAGGACGGCACGAACAACCTTGCCGTAATTGCGGCGAACCCGGGCAAAGGTGAAACCCTTGGCGTTTGGGTCTTCCTCGTGATGGAAGTGCTTCAACAGCCAGATAGCGGTGACGGGAACGAACGAAGTCGATAGAAGGAACGCGATTATCATGGCGAACCCGACCGAGATCGACAGTGGTATGAAGAGCCCCTTCGCGGCCCCTTCCATCAAGAACGAGGGTAGGAACACCGCCAGGATACACAACGCGGCCAGCATGTTGGGAACGATCGTTTCGGCAGTTCCCGTTCGCACGGCCGAGGCGAGAGAGGTGGTTTTGCCCATTCTGGTGTGAATGTTTTCGATCACCACCGTTCCTTCATCCACCAGAATTCCAACGGCGAGGGAGAGGCCGCCAAGCGTCATCAGATTGATCGTCTGACCCGTTATAAACAAGCCTACCACCGCACCCAGCAGCGCCAGTGGAATCGTCAATACGACGACCACAACACTCCGCCAGTCCCGGAGGAACAGCAGAACCATTAATCCAGTCAGGACGGCCCCGATGACGGATTCCTCCACCACACCGCCGACAGCCCCGGTGACGTATGGGGACTGGTCGAACTCCATGCTGAGTTTGACGTCCTCAGGTACCAGCGATTGCATTCGCGGCAGAGCTTCCCTTAATTCGTTCGCCACAGTCAGCGTTGAGGCATCGCCCGTTTTGTTGATGGGCATGTATACTGATCGGCGGCCATTCACCAGCGCCAACCCCGTCGGAATGTCCATGGTGTCTTCGATTCGTCCCAGGTCGCGCATATAAATACTGGACCCCATCTTGATCGGAATCTTGCCCAGTTCCTGGGGATTGACCACCATCGCGTTGACTGACACCACCGGGAGATCAGGACCGATCGTAGCGTTTCCGGACGGCGTGACCGTATTGCCCACATTTAGAGCATTTGCCACATCGTTGGGCGATAAGTTGTAGGTACGCAACTTGTCGGGATCGAGGTGAATGACGATGGTGCGGAACGCGCCGCCGAACGGTTGAGGCGCAGAAGCGCCCGGCAGGCTGGCCAGGGTGGGGCGAACTTTGAAAAGCATCATGTCGGACAGATCACTGAGGGAACGCCGATCGCTGGACATGACGATATAGGCAACCGGGACCATGCTGGCATCGAGGCGAAGAATGAAGGGCGGCACCGTACCGGGAGGGAAGAACGCTTTACACCTGTTAGCATAAATCGCCGCCTCGGCCAGGGCCTGGGCCATATCGGTGCCCGGGTGAAAGTAGAGTTTGACCAGCACCAGGTGTTGGATGTTCTTGGATTCGACGTGGTCGATGGCGGTCATGTATAGAAAGGCGTATTCATAGTAGCTGGTGATAAGCCCTTCCATCTGTGCGGAGTCCATACCGCCGTATGGTTGGGAGACGTAGATCACCGGCATGTTCAAGTCCGGGAATACATCGAACTTCATCTTCAATACAGCGAAGAGACTTCCCAGGAGAATGCCAACCATTGCCACCATGACTGTTACTGGACGTCGCAAAGAGAAGTCGAGCATGAGGAAGCTACCTTGACTGGGTGGGTGCGAGCCAACATCCCATTATCACATTGTTGGAGGCGGCATCGCGGAGAGTCTAACCGATAACATGGGCGGTAAAGGACAGCAGGGCGGAAGAAGATCCCGACGGCTTCAATTGCGAGGACTCAGGGACAACGGAGTCGACTCCACAGAGTATCTATTGGGTTTTTGCCATAATGGAAATCAGATGTCAATTCTAACAGGCGAAGACATTTGCAAGCGGATGGATCTCGACGAATAGTCGCAATGATTGGGTGTTCATTTCGCGCCCACAAGCGGTGAGGGTGGGTGATAGAGTGTTCATTTCGCGTACAGAACAGTGAGGTTATGCCAGTTGCGTGTTCAGATCGTGTACAGAACAATAAGCAGAGGTGGTAGCTGGGTAGATGCTGGACAACCGGAGAAGCAATCGCCTGTGTTTGGCGTTTGATTTCGGTTTGTGGAATGAGGGTCGTGCCGAAGGAACTCAACAAAAAACCTCTGTTGGGGGGAAGTTCTCCAAGGATAATTGGAGTGTAGTTAGCGATCCGAAGAGGCATACCTTCAGTGAAGGTGTGTCTTGCGGGAAATTGTGAATGTCCCAGAGAGCTTGGAGACATTCACGGCAAATATAGTCACTTAAATGATTAAGATGATTCTATGTGATCCCAATCAGATGTGTCAAGTAGCTTTGCAGTGTTCAGTGCAGACATTGAAACTTCGTTTGCGGTGTTTGCAGGATTTAACTGAACACTGAACACTACTGTTACCGATTGCGTGGTCGGCTAATCAGGACGGGCACCACGCTGTTGTTAACCACCTTGTGTACGACACTGCCGTGAACGAGTCGGGATACGCCGCGTCGAGCGTGGGTCTGCATGGCGATGAGATCGGCCCCAGCGGAAGCTTCGACGATTGCATCCGCGGGTTCGTTGGAGGCAAGCAACTGAGTCCGAACGCGCCCTCCCCTGGCCCGCAACATTTCTGCAACAGCTTGCAAGTAGCGAGGCGGATCCTGGCGCAACCGGTCGTCGATTGGTCCACCTGTTCCAGTTCCGACAGATTTCTCGGCTGTGATGTGAGGGAGAGGCGGTGGGATTACTCGCACAAGGAGCAAATCCGCTTCCATCGCCAGGCTGATAGTCAACACCGATTCCAACACGTCCTCCGCCTGGGCGGATCCATCGAGCGTCACAAGGATGTGTCGGATCTGTGGTTCGTGTTCAAATTCCACTGTCTCTTGCTGCGGACGAGCGAGGAGAACTGGCACTGTGGCAGAGCGGTAGACTTGGTCGGCGATGCTTCCGAGCCAGAATCGTTTGAGAGCGCCTCGCCCGTGGCTTGGCATCACCACGAGATCGATCCCGGCTTTGGCTACCTCTGTCTCGATGGCCTCGGCGATGTCGATATGCTCATCGAGTAAATCGCAAATGACCGGCACGCCACCTTTCAATCGATGTGAGATGTCTTCCAAATAAGTCCGAGCTTTGATCCGGAAATGATCGCGGAGGTCGTGTTCGAGTTGGCTTCCGGGAGTCGGTGCCCAGAAATAGCGATCTGCGAGAGGCGGCAACACTTGAAGCAATCGGAGTGTAGCGCCCGTGTGACGAGCGATCGAAGCAGCCAGTGGCAATGCATGCTCTGCGAAGGGGGACCCATCTAACGGGACGAGAATCGATTTGAACATGGCAGGCCTCACAAAAATGGAGTTGGCGGGATGCCCGCCAGACGATTCTCTGCGATCTATCCGAGCAATTCACGAGCCGAAATTAACTCGCTCAAGCAAAAGAGCGCGCTTGAAGTCTTCTTACCGACACCGGCGTTTGGTCGAGTGTGCGAAAATTGCACACTCGTATCCACCCACCAAGAGGTTCGACTCGGACAACTTGCAACACACTACTTGGAGATACCATCGCTCAATGGCTGCTCTTGCTGAGTGGAAAAACCAAGATTCTCTTATCTGGAAGCAATATGGAGATGGGCTGGAAGCGTCTGGGATGGGAGATATCGCTGGTAGAGATTCTTCGGTCCCGCCAACACTCTCCACCACTAATCTCCGTTTCATGTGCAAAGCATCTCCATTTAGCGATTTGTCGGCCAGCTGAAATGGAGAGCTATCCAGCTTTGAACCACTTACGAAATG
>DASZJS010000227.1:0-4875 GCA_035947935.1 Gemmata sp.
TGGTCCAGATACTTGAGCGCTTCGATTCCCCACGGTACCGTGCGACTGAGCGGTTCAGAACCCGCCCCCAGGCTAGTTGCCTCGGCTCGCCGCAATGCCGCCTCGACCCGGACGGCCAGTTCATCCAGCCGCTTGAGCATCGCTGCCGCTCGTTCCTCGAATCGAGCCGATAGTGTGGCTGCTTCCTGCTTCGCTTCCATCATCCAGACAGGTATTCCCGACCGGGTCGTAGCAAGAACGTCCTTCAATTCCCGAAGTACGGATTTTGGTGAATCGTTATCGTTAATGAACATCACCGCTTTGGGCGTTGCACGGACCCACTCCGTAACGATTTTCCCTTTGGTCTCGGTACGAATGGTCTCAAGCAAACCTTCACGCAACGCAACCAGTGCCGCTTCGGCCGCGAGTCCCACCTTGGCAGAAAACAGCCCATTGAGTTTCCCCGACCGGAACAAGCGGTGTTCGCCTGGCGTTGCGATGGCAGCTTTCAGAGCATCGAGCAGCAACTCCGTCCGCTGCGGATTGTTCGGAATCGGGCCAGGGTTGTCGTCACCGATGGTAAAGGACATTGCGGTATCCATACCTGAACCAGGGTGTGCGGGAAGCGAACCGGCCGTAGTTTAAGCGTGTCAGTAGCAATAAGAAAAGCCCACCCGCTCGGGATGTGATGCTGCACATTGGAGTCGATTGTGTCCACAACCACCGTGAGCCGCGAGTGTACCAGCGACCGTCCCCGCATCCTCAGCGGCGTTCAGCCTTCCGGTAAACTGCACATTGGTAACTACTTCGGCGCTATCAGGCAGCACCTCGAACTGCAATGCAGGGGCGATTGTTTCTATTTCATTGCCGACTACCATGCCCTGACCACACTCAAGGAAGCCGAAGAAAAGGAAGTTGCAGCGGCAGCCAGAAACAAGCACATTCCCCCACGACCCGCCCGCCAGATTCTTGCCGATAATGTCCACGATGTGGCTCTTGATTACCTTGCTCTCGGCCTCGACCCCGCCAAGGCTCACTTCTTCCGCCAGTCTGATATTCCCGAGGTGTGCGAACTAACGTGGATTCTCTCCACGGTCTCGGGAATGGGATTGCTCGAACGCGCCCATTCCTACAAGGACAAGGTTGAGCGAGGGATTACGCCCAGCGTTGGGCTTTTCACTTATCCGATCCTGATGGCTGCGGACATCTTGATTTACCGCTCGCACCTCGTCCCTGTGGGAAAGGATCAGGAACAGCATTTGGAAATGACACGCGACATTGCCGGGGCGTTCAATCACACCTTTGGCGAGGTGTTCCCACTCCCGGATGCCACGTTCAACGAGGCTGCCGTTGTTCCCGGGACCGATGGCCAGAAGATGAGTAAGAGCTACGGCAATACCATCGACATCTTCGCGGAAGGTAAGGCGCTCAAGAATGTCGTGATGAGTGTGGTGACCGACTCAACACCTGTTGAGGAACCAAAGAACCCCGAGACCTGCAACGTGTTCAAACTGCTCAGGCTGTTCACTACCGGCGATGAACTCGGGCGCGTGGCTGACTTGTACCGCAATCCCATGCTGGAAGCCGAAACTCGTGGCGGACGACCGTTCGGCTATGGCGATGCGAAGACGATCCTGTTCGGGAAGATTGATGCTTACTTTGCCCCGGCACGCGAGCGTCGAAAGCAACTCGAACGCAATCCGGGTGTGGTCGAGGAAGCGTTGACCACCGGAGCCAAGCGAGCCCGCGAAGTGGCGCAAATCACGCTTCGGCTCGTGCGTGAACGGGTCGGGATGCACGCACGACCGGTGTGAACGGCATGGGGCCGGATCATAATCCGCAAGACTCCATCATCGTCCTTGGCGGCTTTCCCATCGTTCATTCTTCGCGCACACCTCAACACTTCTCTCTCAGGATCGCTTTCAATCGCATATTTTCGGCCGGGGGCGAATTTCTCCTGATTGGGCTCATACTCTCACGGAATCGACTCCGTCAATCCTTCCATTTGTGACCTACCTTTCGGTAGCAAGTGGGTGCATCCGTGATGGCAACCTGCTTCTCGCCTCCCCTAATCCCGGTCGCCCGAACGAGGATGATCCGTCGTTCTCATTCCGTGTGTTGAGGGTGTGCTGTGGCTATTGAGTGTCCAAACTGCGATCACCGTATCAACCTGAAGGCCGCGAAGCCCGGTCGGTTTCGCCCGAGTTGCCCAAAATGCAGCAAACCATTCGTATTGATAATCCCCGAGCAAGTCGGGGCTGCGGTTGAGATACGGGCAATCCCCGCCGACACAAGAGTTGCACCCGTTGGTGGTGGTAGTCCGGCCAGTCGGGCGTTCGTTTTCGACCAGACGCCACCCCCAGGGGATCAATCGTCATCGGTCGCGATGACCGATGGTCCGCCTTCGAGTGGGGCATTGATCAATGTTGCAAAAACCAGCCCCGGTGGTCGTCTCGACCCCTCAACGCAACAGCCAGTCAACAAATCCTCTCGCCCGTCGCGCCCCGAGAAGAACTTCCTCAAAGCTCAGGTGCGGGGCTACGCAATCGAGCGGGAACTCGGTCGTGGTGGGATGGGGGCGGTGTATCTCGCCCGTCAACTCTCGCTCGATCGGCCGGTTGCCCTGAAGGTGATGAGCAAGCGCTGGGCAACCGATCCGATTTTCGTGGCAAGGTTCACCCGTGAGGCTTACGCCGCGGCACAACTCTCGCACCCGAACATCGTTCATATCCACGACATTGGTGAGGTGGAGGGGACGCGGTTCTTCAGCATGGAATACGTTTGCGGCCGCACGCTCTCGGATCACGTCCGAAGTCAGGGAAAACTCGATCCTGAAACGGCAGTTGGATACGTTCTCCAGGCTGCCCGCGGGCTCAAGCACGCTCACGATCGCGGGATGATACACCGGGATGTGAAGCCGGATAATCTACTGCTCGATGAGCAGGGGCTGGTCAAGGTGGCGGATCTTGGACTGGTCAAAACACCGACCACGGAGCGAGCTGATGATCGACTCTCCAGTAGCGTACACGGTGGCCTCAGCACGCTCCCGAAAGACATGACGGGTGCCCGCATTGCCCTCGGAACCCCGGCGTATATGTCCCCCGAACAGTGTCGCGATGCAGCGGCAGTCGATCAGCGTGCGGACATCTACTCCCTTGGCTGCACCCTTTACGTCCTTGTGACTGGCCGCCCACCTTTCCAGGGGACGACAGACGTCGAGCTGATGACCAAGCACGTCTACGATGCCCTCGTACCACCGGAACAGATCGTTGCCCGAGTGCCAAAGGAAGTCTCGGCCGTTATTCAGCGGATGATGGCCAAGCATCCGGACGACCGATTCCAGAGTATGAGTGAAGTGATCCGCACTCTGGAAGCATGGCTCGGAGTCCACCACGCGGGGACATTCTCGCCTCAGGAAGAGCAAATCTCGAAACTGGAGAGCTACACGCTTCAGTTTAACGATGCTGCCAGTGTCGTTCTTCGCCGACGACTGATTGCCGGGTTCTTCACCACTCTGACTCTAGCCATCGTGCTGATCCTGTTTTTCGGGAAACTGGTGTGGGCGTTCGGACTGGTTGGGTTGGGGATTGAGTCCACTGCAGCCTATTTCCTACTCGATGGAGTTGCCCGACGTGGGCACCTTTTCACGCGCACGCGCCAGTTCCTTTGTGGTCTGTCGTGGGGGGACTGGGCAGTAGGAATTGCGAGCTTGTCACTTTTCTGCATTCTCCTGGCGATGCTCAAAGTGTTCTGGATCTGGATTGGGTTTGGGTTAATCGGTGTTGGGTTGGCGTTTGCTCTGCGGTACGGACTCGATCGCGCTGTCGAGGCCGAGCGGCAAGCATCCGTTGAGGGTTGCGAGCGATTCGTGCGACGACTGCGGGTTCAGGGGCTCGATGAAGAGGAAGTGCGTCAGTTTGTGGCCAAGTTTGCGGGGAGGAACTGGGAAGAACTCTTCGAGAGTCTTTTTGGCTACGATGCCAAATTGACCGCCCGCGCTCTGCTTCTGCGCGGTGGGTCGGCTGGCGTGCGGGAGAAACACGCCGCGTGGCGTGAGCCTTTGATCGCCACGATGGAGCGCATCGAGAAGGCCCGGCGTGAGGCACGGGAACGCAAACTACTCCAGTCGATTGAACAGGCACAATTAGTCGCGGCGGGGGCTACTCCTGAAGCAGCCGAGAACCAGGCACGCGCTGCGGCTGAGGCGATGGTGCAAGCTGCGGGGCAAGTTCGGGAAGCCGAGGTGGAACGAGCCCGGGTCGGGAACCCCACACATCCTGCATCAAGTCCGGTAAACGTGCGGGCGGCGGTGCTTGCTCCCGAGCAGAATCCCTTCGCGTTCGTTCCTACTCCCCGAGACCCGCTTGGGAAGTTCATTGGACTCCTGGTCGGGCCTCATACCCGCGCTGCAGTTGCCTCGCTTCTTCTCGCCGGCTGCGCGCTGTGGGTTCACCAGAACGCACTCATCCCCGAGGCCGAGATCCAGGCGCAGGCGACACAGGCGGTTGAGTCGCGGGATCTGTCGGGGCTTCAACAGACTGCCACTCGAGATCTGAACAAACCCACAACGCCTCTGGTCATCGTGGGCATCCCATCAAACGCAACCAACTGGCTGGATGGTTGGAACGCGGGCTTCGCCGGGCTGCTGTTACTGGGATCGCTCTTTTACCGGGGAAATCTGATGGCGATGTTCACCTTGCTCGGGGCAGCGGTCGCCGCCGTGGGCTATCAGTATGGCATCCGAACCGTGGAACCATTCCGAGCCGAACACATTGCCCTGATGCTTGGGTCGGTTCTCGCTTTGATTGGATTCCGCGTGGGAGTGCGGTGAGGTTATCCAGGATTTCCATCCTGGATAACCAGCTACGCCGCGGGTGCGGAAAGGACCAGCATCCG
>DASZJS010000228.1:0-7965 GCA_035947935.1 Gemmata sp.
CGAGAACGGCAAATCTGAACGCACGATGAGATCAGCGGCAAACTCACAGCATCGCCAAGGTTGACCTCAACACCCTGCCGCAGTTAAAGTAGTCGCAGGGAGGATGAACACATGACGATTACGTTACCAGACGAGATGAAAGATGAGTTGGAAAAGAAAGCACAGGCTGCGGGATTCGCCTCGGTCGATCAGTATGTCTTCCATACTCTCCGCGCCCGCACCGACGAGGACGCGGAGGATATACGTGACATTCCCGTTCCGGGAGAGTTAGAGATCAAAAGCCAGGAAGATCTGGAGGCCAAGATTATGGAGGGATTGAATAGTGGTCCACCGATCCGAGTAACTCCCGAATTCTGGACCAACCTCCGTCGTCGGGCAGAAGAACGGGCAAACCACCAGAAGCAGCAGCCATGAGCATTGACGTGCAGCCACGGGCGCAGAGCGATATTGAGGCGGCCGTGGACGAACTCGGTTGCTGGCGGGCGTCTGCCGGAGATCGCTTCTTGGACCGATTGCACGACGCCCTCACCAGACTTGAGCAGCTTCCTTTCATCGCAGGTCAGTACGAACCGACGAACCCCGCATTTCCCGACCTACGGGTTTACACGATCAAGAAGGATTACGGCTACATCGTGTACTATGCCCCAACCGCCGATGGGATTGTGGTCGTTCGCGTCTTGCACGGATCCCGCAACGTAGCCGCGATCTTTGGCCAAGGGTAACAGGTTTATTGACTAACCTCGCCGGAGTCGCGGCTGAACCCTCTACTTCTTGGCCACGTCGTAGCAAATCAGCGTGCCCATGTCCCGAAGGTAGAGTCCGCTGTTGGCCACAACCGGGTGAGGCCATGCCGGCGTCTTGGTTCGTTCTGGCTGTTTCAGCCGCCCCTTCTCGACGTACTCCTTCGGGTTCGCTTCGACCAGGAAGACATCGCCGCTCGTGTGCGAACGCACGTAAAGCCGGCCATCGGCGTAACAGATGCTCGCATTCCCGGTCGATTTCTCGGTCCACTTCTCTTTACCGGTAGCGAATTCGATGCAGAAGAGTCCCTGAGTAGTAGATCCGTACAGGTGACCATCGACCAGCACGGCACCGCCGATGCTTGCCCCGAGTGCCTTGCCAAAATACAGTTCCTTCGCCTCAACCTTGCCGCCCTCACTCTTCACCTCAAGAGTCGCCCCACCGCTCCGGCTTCCGGATGTGAACACCTTGTCCTGATAAACGACGGGAGTGAGGATGTTCGCCCCGAAATCCGAGGTTTTGTTGTAGCGCCAGAGGAACTTACCGGTCTTGGCCTCCACGGCAACCACACCTTTCCGCGTGAACTGGACATATTGTTTCACTCCACCCGCATCGAATGCCATGACCGAGGCGTAGTCGGCAGTATCGCCATCCGGCACCGCGGCTTTCCAGATCACCTCACCGGTCATCTTGTTCAACGCAACGAGAGTTGCTTCCGGACCACCCGGAGTGCAGACGACTGCATCACCATCGACCAGGATCGATTCGGAATAGGCCCAGCTCATCTGCGCACCACCAACCTGGCCGCCGAAATCCTGCACGAGATCCTTCCGCCACTTCTCTTTCCCTGCTGCGATCCCAAGACAGGTGAGTTGGCCGGCCGAGGAGAGACAGTACACCTGATCGCCATCGACAGTAGGCGTGGATCGCGTGCCAGGATAATCAGGACCACGATTCTTGCCAACGGCCCCGATCGCGACCTTCCACAGCGTGTTGCCTTTCTTATCATCCAGACACAGGGCAAATTCTTCCTGGTCCTTTGTGGTTTGTATGTACACCTTCCCACCAACAACGCTCGGCGAAGAGTAACCCGGCCCAATATCAGTCAGCTTCCAGCGAATCGGTGGCCCGTCATTCGGCCACTCTTGCAACAGACCAGTATCCTTGGAAATGCCATCGCGGTTCGGTCCACGCCATTGCGGCCAATCAGCAGCAGAGGCCAGTGTGAGTGTGGCAGTGAGTGCCAGTATCGAATACAAGACGCGGCGAAGCATGGCGATCCTCGAGAACAGATGGGAAGGGTGGAACCATCCGCACCCGTTGTATCCAATTTCACCAGCACTTGCCATCCACCCGGTTCTCAATGTAGGTCACCGGCATGGGCGAGAGCGAGCGAGACTTCATCATCATCGGACAGGGGCTTGCTGGCACCACGCTGGCGTGGCAACTCCATCGCCGCGGGTTTCGGGTGCTGGTGGTGGATCGCGAAAGCGGTACTTCCTCTTCGCGGATTGCGGCTGGACTCATCACGCCAGTTACCGGGAAACGACTCGCAAAATCGTGGCGGCTCGAAGAGGTTTATCCTGCCGCAGTGGCGTTCTACCGCTGGGTGGAAGCCCGAACCAACGTGGCGTTCTTCCAGCAACGTCCCTCCCTCCGGTTGTTTCAGGATGAGGCCGAACGCGATGAGTTCCACAGACGATCCACAGGCGTTCTTGCGGGACTCGTCCGGCATCCTGATTCACCCATCAATTCAGACTGGTTTAACGCGAGTTTTGGTGGCTTTGAAATGCCCACCGCTGCGCGGCTGGATGTGTCACGCTATCTCGATGTGTCCCGTACTTACTTCCAGCAACGCAACGATTATTTGCACACCGACATCGATCCGGGAGCGGATAGAGAGATCGCCACGGATAGCCTTTTCATACCACGATTCGGATTCAAGGGCAGGGCTGTGATCTTCTGCCGCGGATTCGATCCGGCAGCCGATCCGTGGTTTGGCAGTATCCGATTCAACGCGGCGAAGGGGGAAATCCTCACTTTACGCATTCCGGAACTCCGTGAAGACCGCATCGTTCATCGTGGGGTTTGGCTGGCACCCGTTGGACGTGACATCTATCGTGCAGGGTCAACCTATGTCTGGGACGATCTGCAACCGGAACCAACGGCCAGCGGTCGGGCGGAGATCGAGGCCCGCTTGCGGGAGTTCCTCCGTGTACCGTTTGAGGTGATCGGTCAACAAGCCGCTGTGCGTCCGGTGATCGATGCTGGCTACCCGGTCTTGGGGGTGCATCCGGAGTATCCCCAGGTGGCGTATTTCAATGGGCTTGGCTCAAAGGGTTCTCTGCTGGCTCCGTTTTTTGCCGATCAATTGGCTAGCTGCTTGATGCGGGAACGACAGCCTGATCCGGAAGTGGATGTGCGTAAGTTTCTTGGGAAAAGTAATTGATTCGGGTGTAACCAGCAGGGTTCGGTCCATGTACTTTCTACGAGGTGCATGACCGGCTTTCAAAAGCTGCCTGACATCCGATCCACCAGGAACTGACTGCACTCCGAGATGAGAATCGATTAACAAATCGAGGCTCAACGATCGGTCCTCACATAAGTGTCGATCTGCCGCTGTCGATCGCCACCCCCCTTAATGTCAAACGAGTCTGGAAGGACATCGAGATAAAGGTTGTCCTGCACCGTGATCAGGGTATTCCCTTCGAGCTTGTACCGAAGCTGGATAACCCTCTTTTGTCCTGACGCATCCGATTTTGAACTGAGAAGGCATTGGGGCTCGGCACCGAGTGCAAGTGTGGCGGATTTCACCCACTGCTCATCTTCCACGCGCATTTCCATCACCCCATCACGAATCCGAAAAATCAATTCAGCGCCGTCGCTGCGATTGAGCGAATACGTTCCTGCACTGCCCATCCCGAGACTGGACTTGAGGATCCAGTTGCCCTCAAAACTCTGCAAATCATCGGTTTTCGGTTTTTCAGCGGGTACGGCAGGTGCAACAGGCGGTGGAGCGGAGCCGGTGCAACCGGCGATAGTACCCCCCATCAATCCACAGATCGCAACGATGGTGAAGCGAAATCGCATGGTTATCCCATTGTTTCCAGTCGAATGCGACTGGCAGAAGATCAGAGACCGTTCACATGCAAAGCTAGAACAAAACAGCACTCCCTGACGTATTTTTTGGGAGTGTTCACCTCGCGCACCTCCTTTATGCTTCCAATTCAGGCTCTCCGTGAATCTTGGTGGCGTCCGACTATTATCGTGGCAGCTTGGGAAGACGAGTTGTTTCGCTCTGCTTGCCAACCTCCCTGAAATCCGAGCATCCTCAACAAATCGAACGCGACCCGCTCTCATCCTCAAGCCGACCCCGCATCAATTCCGCCAGATGCCCATCAATCCACATACGGATCTGCACCGATGTCCTTGAGCATCTCCTGACGCTGCTTGTCGAAGTTCTTCAGGTCGAGCCGCTGACGGTAATGTCGCCGCTCGATGCGTTGCTGAGCCGTACGGAAAAGTGAAGCGTAGGCGTTCCAGTTCCGGTCCCCACCGCGCTGGCCTAACGCTTTGAGCTCCATCTGACGTCCGGTTCCAAGACCTTCAAGCAACTGATCTTCCAGCGATACCATGAACTGAGCCGTCCCCGGATCGCCTTGTCGGCCCGCCCGTCCGATTAATTGCCGGTCAATTCGCTCGGCCTCATGCCGCTCCGTGCCGATCACATGCAGTCCACCGTTCGCGGCCACCCCATCGCCGAGTTTGATGTCGGTTCCACGCCCGGCCATGTTCGTGGCCACCGTCACGGCTCCCGGCTGACCGGCAAGCGACACGACTTCCGCCTCGTGTTCGTTCTGTTCGGCGTTGAGTACCTTGTGGGGGATCCCTCCGACTGTCAGTTTTGCAGAGAGTTTCTTCGACGCATCCACAGTCCGGGTACCGATGAGTACGGGTCGGCCAGCCTTCAACATCTCGCGAGTTTTTTTCACCACCGCATCGAACTTGGCATCCTCGGTTGGGTAGACCTCGTCCGGCAACATCTCCCGCTTGCACTCGCGGTTGGTGGGCACCCAGGTTGTCCAACCGCGGTAAACTTTGTGCAACTCCCAGAAGTTTGGCAGCAGGGTACCGCTCATTCCGCAGAGTTTGGTATAGAGTCGGTAGAAGTTTTGGAACGTAATCTGTGCGGCGTGTTCGCTCGGCATGTTGATCGGAACACTCTCCTTGGCTTCCACCGCCTGATGCAAGCCATCGCGCCAGTGTCGATCGGGCATGGGTCGCCCGGTGCCCTCGTCGATGATGACGATCTTGCTCTCGGAGTTGATCATGTAGTGATGGTCTCGGGTGAAGCGGTAGTGCGCATGGAGTCCTCGTTCGATCGCCTCCTGGAGTTTATCCATCGCCTTGGCGTGCTTTCCAGTCGGTGGGTCGGAGTACCGGATCATGTGTCGGCCGCTATCAGTGAGTTCGATTTTGTCTTTCTTGAGGTTCAGGGCGAAGTGTTCGTCTCGCCGCATGGCGCGGGCGATCCGGTCGGCCCAGAGATAGACAACCTGTTCGTCCGGCTCGGCAAGTCGTGTGGGATTGGCGATGATGAGTGGAGTTTTGGCCTCATCGACGAAGATACTGTCGGCCTCATCCACGATTGCAAAGTGAAGAGTTTGCTGCACGCGAGGATCGAGCCGGGAAGCTCCTGCCCCTGGCAACCACGGCGCCCAGAACGGAGCGTTCTGAGCCTGGCCGCCACGAACTTTGAGCCGATCGCGAAGGAAGTCGAACCCAAACTCGGATGCTGTGCCATAGGTCAAATCGCGATAATACATGGTTATCCGGGCGTTGTCGTCCATCTTCTGCTGGAGACACCCGACTTCGAGCCCGAGTTTCTCGTAAACCGGCCCGATCCACTCGGCATCCCGTTTGGCCAGGTAGTCGTTTACGGTGGTAACGTGGACGCCTTTCCCGACCAAGGCATTGAGGTAGGCGGGCAGCGATGCCGTGACGGTCTTCCCTTCCCCGGTGGCGAGTTCGACCAGCCCGCCGTAGTGCAGGACAGCCCCACCAGCGAGTTGAACATCGAACGGACGTATGCCGAGTACGCGCTGGATCGCCACACTCACTAGCCCAAAGGCTTCCGGGAGCAGGGAATCGAGATCAAACTTCCCACGAGCTTTGCCTTTCAGTTCCATGCTCTTGGCGAGCAAATCCTCATCGGATATGTCCAGATACTGCTTCTCCCAGGAGCGAATTTTCGGGATCAACAGTGCCGCGCGCGCGAGCCGGCGATGCCAGGGGGTCGAAATCCCAGCGCGGACCACATTCGTCAACCACGGTCCTAGTCGGCCGGGTACGTTGTCGATCCTGCGCACGGGATGCGCCAGTTCACCAGTTGGCTGAGATGGTATGGCAACGCTCATGCAGTGACTCCAGAACTACCAATACAAGCATAAAGTATTCCGGGCGAAGCATGAATACCAACGCGCGGAAACACCTGCCGAGTAAAATGGTATTGGCACGACGAGTTGTTTCACCCTGTGGTTAACGCCGGCGTGGACTTTATCCCTTGCCCTATTCGCACCCAAAAAGTATCGGTCCTTCGGGATCGTCTATCCATCCTCTCCGAGTTTTCCATGTCAACTGAGCCTTTGCCTCGAACCCCCTTCGATGCAGTCACCGATCCTGATCCGCACGATGCTCCAGCTGATGGATTACCCCTCGCACACGCGCCTGGTGCGGAGGAGTATGCTACCCAGCTCAAAGAGACCGCCGACAAGTTGCTGCGGGATCACGCCGGTCGCGGAGATGTCAAGCTGATCGCCACGGCCGTTCGTGAATTGCGTTACTGCTTCAAGGTGTTTGCCGCATACCGGGGTAAACGGAAGGCTACGGTATTCGGGTCTGCCCGCACCAAGCCGGATCACCCAGCTTATCTTGCCGCCGAGGAGTTTGGACGGCGATTGGTCGAAAGTGGGTGGATGGTCATCACCGGAGCCGGTGGGGGAATCATGGAAGCCGGTCACCGCGGGGCCGGGCGGGATGATAGCTTTGGATTGAATATCCTCCTTCCCTTCGAGCAATCGGCCAATTCCGTCGTACAGGGTGATCCAAAACTGGTTACGATGCGGTACTTCTTTACCCGCAAGTTGATGTTCATCAAGGAGTCGGATGCGGTTGTTCTGTTCCCCGGTGGATTCGGCACACACGATGAGGCGTTTGAAGCGCTCACCCTCGTTCAAACTGGGAAGTCTCACATCTTTCCGATTGTGATGGTGGATGAACCTGGCGGGGTATACTGGAAACTCTGGCTGAGGTTCATTGAAGATGGCCTTCTCGCCCGCGGCTATATCTCTCGGTACGATACGAGCCTCTTCCGGGTGACAGACTCGGTCGATGAGGCAATCCGGGAGGTCACGGGCTTTTACCGCATCTATCACAGTATGCGATATGTTCGGAGGGAATTGGTCCTGCGGCTGCGAACGCGATTGAGCGATCGCTTGTTGGAGCAGATCAAGTGGGGGTTTGAGGACATCCTGGCGGGTGGGGCATTCGAGCAAGTCGATGCACTAGCGGAAGAGGCCAACGAGCCCGAACTGGCAGCACTGCCGCGATTGAAGTTCCGCTTCGACCGCCACGCGGCTGGCCGACTTCGGCAACTCATCGATCTGATTAACGCCGAGGGATGAACTACGATAGCCAATGGGATGTTTGACGACCTATTGGGAAAACGGTGGGTCAGTGATGCGACTGCGCGCAAAAAAACACGGGGCGGTGTTTAACCGCCCCGTGACCAAGCGTACTTACGGGTCCCGTCCATCCCTTCGGTAGCCTGGCAGCCTTAACCGTTCCCCCCTCGGAACGGAAAAAGCCCACATTTATTTACCGACGACACACACAAAAACTGCGTGTCGGTTGTCCCTGAGTTGTGCGTTTGTGGCGACACTTCTCCGGACACCCATTACCTAGTTCATGGTTCGAGGCAGTGCAAACGAAGAGGACGAAAAAATCCTGAAATGCCGAGGTTCACGGATAACCTCAAAAGTACAACCGGCAGAGCGCGAATTTTTGAGAGGTCGCCCCGATTAATTCAAGTCATGCCAAGCGCGAAACTCCGAACGCAGAGTGCGGAACAGTCGAACTCGGAACACGGAATGAAGAGAGCGAAATCCCTGAGTTGTTTTTGTCTCTTCCGTTTCCGCATTCCGCGTTCCGAGTTCCGCGCTGGGG
>DASZJS010000229.1:0-2245 GCA_035947935.1 Gemmata sp.
CTACAGGCCACGACTACCATCTTCGGTTTGGTATTGTTTGTCCCAGTCTTGCTCGTCCACTTCCCGTGGAACGTAGTGAGTAGCTCGCGGGCAGTGATTGCAGGCATGAGATGCGGTCGGCCCGCCGGTTCCGCATCCAGCAGGACCGGGTTCACCAAAGGGTTGTAGCTCTCCAACCCGGGGTGGCTCATCTTGTAAGGTTGGCTCCGGTTGCACACCCAAGCGATGGCGAGAAGTCCCAATAACAGGATCAATTGAAGCCCGGCCAAGTGATACGCGATGAACCCATAAAGAGAACTGAATAAGGCTATCAACAGGGCAACGCTCCAAACCGGCGACCAGACTCCACCATAGCGACTCTCGATTAGGAACACGATCAGGGCCAGAATTGGGATCGCGGTCATTACCGTGGCCCGACCGTGCATTTCCGCCCACGCGAGGGGAACGGCTTTCAGTCCTCGCAAGCCGACGTCATCCCGCAGCCACTGACCGAGTTGTTTGCTCACGTCGCGCGAGCTATCGAGATACCACAACCCCAGAATGATTAAGACACCCCATACAAGACCCAGGAAGAGCGGACCGGGAATCCTGTCGAGACTTGCTAGTCGCCAATATATCTTGGAAAACATTTTCGGTACGTAGAACAAGACGAGACATGGAATCAGCGTGCAGAACAGGAACTGACCAACTTTGTATCCCTCCGAGACCGTCGGCTCGAACCAGAACAGCGACAGTGTCTGACCGTAATCCACCTGGATACCTGACCGAAACTCCAGCATGTACCGGACGAAGAGCAGGTTGGCAAACAAGAGCGACACGGCCACACCCACCCACCACCGCTGCCACCATCCATCGGGCCAAATGAGGTTGGGCAGACCCAAACCCCGAGCCAACCCACCCCACGATATCAGCCAGAAAAACAAGATCACGAGTGGGATCAAGGGATACGCGGCCAGCCATTCCAGGGCTGGTTCGACCCAAGGGATGCCCCGTTCCACCCACCCAACCGGATTGCCGTCGGCGAACACATCCACAACTCGCCCGCTTATCTGAGGTGCCTTCGGGCGGTTGATGCGGCGTTCTCCTTCATCCGTCGAGGCGACGAACACCCAGCCCCCCGCAAGTACCAGAACACCCGTCACGAGCATCGCCCAAAGCATCAAACGAGGCCGAGGACGGAGGAGGCGCGATTCCAGGGAGTCGATGAGTTGGGTCCACCAACCCCGAGGTTGCGGGGCAGTTGGGTCGGCTGGATCGATCGCCATTGCGACTCTCCGTTAACGGAGGAAGCGGCTCGGATTGCGAGCATTTACTCTGAAGTGGTCACCGTCCGCGTTCAGATGAACATACGAAGCATTTGGAAGTGTCAGGACACAGGTTGTTACAGGGCAGGAACATCTCCATTGAGGCAATCCTTCGCAACTCGCAATCCAAGCACTACATGAGGCAATTCCGTGTCTGAACTTATTCGGTTGAAAAAGGTGAGAAGCATGGGAACTACCGAGCGTTGGACGGCCCTGGAGACAGGAATCCAGAAAAACCATCCGCTCTCCTGCTGGATTCTTGTCTCCTCACGCGGAGCATGCCTGCCAAAGTAATACTCTTGTCGGCCCGTTGAAGGATTCTCGTAGCCGAACTCATCAGTGTTTCGCAATTCGCTCGCGCCCTATTTGAATGCCTCCCACTCTTTCCCCAACACCGCCGCGGCGATCTTCAGCTTCAAAATCTCATCCGTCCCTTCATAGATCCGGCATACGCGCACGTCCATCAGGTGCCGGCCCGGACGATAGAGGGTTGACCAGCCGCGGCCGCCGAAGAGTTGCACGGCATGGTCGGCGGCTTGCCAGGCGGCGTTCGACGCGTACAACTTCGCCTGGGCCGCCAGCATCTCCGCCTTCGCCTTCGAGTCTGCGTTGTTCAGATCGGCCTGGCTGGCGTCCTTCGCCTCGGCCGCCTTCATCACAAGCGCCTCGCTTGCCAGGCGCGCCATCTCGATGGCGGTGAGATGCTCCTGGACGAGCTGGTGCTTGCCGATCGCCTTGCCGTGCTGCATGCGCTCCTTGGCGTAGCGGATCGATTCGATCAGGCAATCCTCGATGACGCCGAGGCATCCCGCCGCGACGCTGAGCCGGCCGCTGACGAGCGTGCCCATGGCGATGCGGAAGCCATCCCCTTCTTCGCCGAGGAGGTTCGCCGCCGGCACCGGGTGATCCGTCAGCTCGAACATCGCCGTGTTGGCCGTCGG
>DASZJS010000230.1:0-5576 GCA_035947935.1 Gemmata sp.
AAGGCCATCCAGGAGGGGTCGTACATTCTCACGGGGACGAAAGATCCCAGCGGACTTTGGGCTTACGAGGTCGATGCAGACAAACACGACGGTCTCGCCGTGATCGGAGGCCGAGCCACCCGATCGACAACGGATGAGGTGAAGAAATACCTGGGGATGCAATGAAGCCCAGGCCTTCGACTTGTGTTCTTATTCGGTTCCAAGCACCCAGACTGGAGAGCATACGATGACGCGGTTTTCCTCCTATCTTGTTGTGGTGCTGTTTCTGTTCCCGCTTGGCTGCGGGAAAAAGACCGTGAAGTTCACCGGGTCTAGCGACAACCCAACGTCTCCACAGAACACACAGACCGCCGGTGTCGACAAAGACAAGCCTGGCGACAAGGCCAAGAAGGCAGGAGACAAGGCGAACCTGTCCAATAACTCAGTATTTGATAGTGAGAACCAAACATTTTCGGGTGATGGGAATCAGGCAGGGGGCGTACAAGGCAAGCCCGGATGGGGCATACCCAGGCCAGAAGGCGGTTGGGAATCGCCAAACCCACAACCTGCGGTCGCCAACCCCGGAGGGACACCCGGCTCTCCCACGAAACTTCCGGCTCCGGGTGGTCCTGGCGTAGCTTCACCTAACGCGGGTGCATCGCCGCCAGTAGGCACAGCGACCACCACTGGTACAAAGCCCGTCTCCGAAGCCGACATGAAAGATGTCTGGATCTTCATCGAGAACCGATCTGGAGCGAGCGGTCAGATGCCAGCGCCGCGTGAGACTTATGCTGCCCTCATCGCTGCGAAATCCCCTGCCGCTGACCTCGCGAAGGACGGCAGCATCGTTCTGACAGGTGCTCGCACTCGTGAGTCCATTTGGGCGTATGAAGCAAGGGCGATCAAGCAGGGTGGTTTGGTGGCCACTCAGAACGGAGTGGAGAATCTCACCGCGACCGAGCTGATCCGTCGATTGGCGGGTCAATGAATTCGCTCTTCCCGGCAGCGATTCTTTAGCAACAAGACCCTTGTGCGGGTGGGATCTCCGCACTCCACTGAACACGGATTCCTTTTCCATGCCTACCGTTTATGTGAACGACAAGCCAGTCGAGATCGGCACCCGGAAACTCAACTGCATCCAGGCCGCTGAACTGGCTGGGGTCTTCATACCCTCCTATTGCTGGCACGAAGCACTCACCGTTGTTGCCTCCTGCCGGATGTGCCTGGTTGAAGTTGGCGATCTCAAGGACGGCAAACTTGCCATGCAACCCAGGGTTCTTCCTGGGTGTCAGACGCCGGTGAAAGATGGCACTGTGATTGTGACGGGCGAATACGACAAACGTGACCCCCAATTGCCCGTACTCCCCTACGATCCCGGTTACGTGAAAGGTGGAAAACCCGGCGAGCGGGCCAAGAAATCTCAGGCTGATACACTCGAAGGGCTCCTCCTCAATCACCCACTCGACTGCCCCGTCTGCGACAAGGCTGGCGAGTGCAAGCTCCAGGATTTCAGTTATAAATACGGCCGGTCGGAATCGCGGATGGTGGATGTCAAAAACACACCCAGGAACAAGCCGCAACTTTCGAGCAAGATTACACTCTTCACGGACCGTTGCATCATGTGTACCCGGTGTGTCCGGTTCACGCGCGAGATCAGCGGCACAGCGGAACTGATGGTCGCAGGGAGAGGGCACCACGAGGAAATCGATACCTTCCCGGGCCGACCTCTGGAGAACAAACTCGCTGGGAACGTGGTCGATCTCTGTCCGGTTGGGGCGCTTGGGAGCAAGGATTTTCTTTACAAGCAGCGTGTGTGGTATCTCAAGACAACCAGTGGAGTCTGCTCGGGGTGCAGCACTGGATGCAGCATTCACGTCGATTCCAACAAGGACATCGTCTACCGCCTCCGGCCACGCTATAACCCGGACGCTCAAGGCCACTTCATTTGCGATGAGGGGCGCTATGGATTTCACTTCAACAATTCCAGCGAACGGGTCAGTCGTCCGCTCGTGCGGACAGATGGTTCATCCAAGCCAGCTCTTTGGTCGGTGATAACGCCCCGGCTCAAACAGGCTTTCGCAGAGGCAGTCCAGAAGAACGCGAAGGGCGTTGTCGCGGTTCTTTCGCCATTCCTGACGGTCGAGGAAGCGTTCCTGCTTGGGACGTACTTCAAGGGCTTGTCGCAGGAGATTCGTCTCGTCCTCGGGCCAGTGCCGGTAGTCGGAGTAGACGATAAATACCCGAAGGATGTGAAGGGCAATTCGATCGAACCGGTGAAGTTCACTATCCGTGCGGAAAAGTGCCCGAATCGGCGTGGGGTCGAGGTGGTGCTGAAACATTTCCACGGAAGAGCGATCGCTTTTTCGGATGTGGCAGCCCAAGGTGTCGAAGCCATGTGGTTCGCGGGTGGCTACCCGGATCGGCAGACGGTCGAGAAAGCAACAGCCGGATGGAAACCGCCAAGCCTTGTCGTTGCCCTGGACTTGTTCCCGACCGCGGTAACGGCTGCCGCATCGTTCGTACTCCCGGCAACATCGTCGTTCGAGAAAGATGGAACATTCGTGAACCACGCTGGGTTGGCCCAGACGTTTGCCCGATCCATTCGCCCACCACAGGAAGCACGCACCGAATTGCAACTGGCGTTCGATCTCCTCGGGCGGAAGGGGCTCGTGCAAGCCGCCACGATCCGGGCCGAACTGGCGAAAGCAATTCCCTTTTTCGCTGGTCTTGCCGAGAAGAACCTTCCCACCAATGGTGTCCGATTTGAGCTGGCCACAGTTTGAGAGGGCTTTGCCACCGAGAACCCTGCATAACACAGCCGCAAAAACGAAAAGAGATTTGCCGCAAAAAGCACATAAAGCACAAAAAAAGAACAGAATGAATTTAGAAATGTTCTCTAATTTCTTCTTCTTTGATTTCTTTTGTGCCTTATGTGCTTTTTTGCGGCAAATCTCTTTTGTCTTTCTTTGGCATCACACCTTCCATTCCGCCCGGGGTTCGCGGGAGAGTTCCTTATTCGCTTTGTCATCACCCACGAACAACTCCTTGGTGGGATCCCACTTCAGTTTTCGGCCGAGTCGATATCCAATGTTACCGAGGAGGCAAATCGTTGCTGTTCGATGCCCTGTCTCGGGTGGGCAAATGCACTCCTTGCTGCTCTTGATACACTCCAGCCAATTCGATTTGTGGTTGTTGGATGGGTACACCCTCTGCGGGGAGTCCGGGAACTTCGCTTTCGAGCCATCGGCCAGTAGCACTTCGAGTTGTTCGCGGCCGACAAGGATCTTTCCATTTGTTCCCTCGAACACACAATCGGCCTTGATCTCCTTGCCGCTTGCATTCTTCTCAAACTGGTTGTGGATCATGACGACGCCATCGGCGTAGACAAACCGTAGTCCAGCTCCGGTTTTCGGATCTTGGGGTGGGATCACTTCCACCGGACCAGTCTTATCCTTCTTGAGAGCCCACTGAGCGATGTCGAAATGGTGGGCACCCATGTCGGCCATTGGGCCGTTGGCATACTCCGAGTAATTCCGCCATGCTGGGAAGTGGTTATGTACGCCCTTGGGACAAAGGTCCGAGTGATACGGTCGTTCTGGGGCCGGCCCTAGCCAGGTGTCCCAGTCCGTGCCGGGAGGAATCTCTTGAGCCGGAAGGTCGCACGGCTTCGCGGGGCCACTAACGCCAATGCGAACTGTCTTCACAGTCCCGATCCATCCGTTCCAGATCATCTCGACGGCCGAACGGAATCGGTTGCCGTACTCGCTCCGCTGCTGGCTGCCGGTCTGGAACGTAACCTTTGCTTTCTTCACTTCATCGACCAGCCATCGGCCATCGGCAATGTTTTGCGTGAGGGGTTTCTCGCAGTAGATATGCTTGCCGGCCCTTGCAGCCAGTACGGACACAATCGCGTGCCAGTGATCGGGAGTCGCGATGACCACGGCATCGAGACCTTTGTGATTGAGCAGGTTGCGGAAGTCGGCATACGCTTTCACCCCAGCGTAATCGCCTGACTTGATCCGAGCGCTGTATCTCTTTTCGACCATCAATTTCGCGTTGTCGAGCCGTTCCTTGACCACATCGCAAACGGCAACAACCTCGACCTCTGATCGACCCAGAAAGTCTCCCAGATGGCCGCGGCCCATCGTGCCGACCCCAATGAACCCAATCGCGAGTTTCTCGTTCGCTGCGACCGCTCCCGATCGCGAGATCACGAGCGGAGCCGCTACAGATGCGGCCAGGAACTTCCGACGAGAGAAAGCCATGAATCAATCTCCGAGAGAGGGAAATCCGAAAGCTGAAGCACGAAACCGATTTTTCCCGATGATCGCATTCTGGAGAGATCGGTGTCCGCTTTGAAACAGTGTCTTTGAGCTATTGATCCCAGTCAATCACTTTTCCTCATCCAACGATCCGACGAGACCGCTCCTGCATGGGAAAAAACCACCAGGTTGCACGGTCGCTCCACCTCTGGAAGTGTTGTCGTCTTTCTCTCTCAACCTATCGCTGGACTTTTCAGCCTGCCGGCCTGATACTGAGCGAATCGTTCTCTCCCACTTGAGGTTCTCCGATGAGACTTGCCACGATTGTCTTCGCAGCGCTTTCAGTTTCGTTAACGACGGGTCGGACCAATCGCCAACCACAAATACATGATGAGTCTAACGCGCGCGAGGCAGGAAGGGAATGATAGCTCACTTGGCACGGCCCGTCTGCGATCCAATCGCATACCCAGGAGGATGGGCCGATGGAGCAGACAGGGGGAAGCTTCATTTTCCGGTGAAGTCGATGGCTGGAAGGTTCGCTGCTTTCAGTTTCGCATTGATGTCATCTAAATCTTTCTCACATACGATAGTCCACCTTGACAAGAGGTCATTCAGCTCTTTCCGGGCTGTGGTCACCGCTGCCAGAGCTTGAGTCGTCGGAGTCGCGTCGGCCCCTTGTAGAATGCCGAGCAATCGACTTAACTCGCCGGCTGCTCGCCCTAAGCTCATTTCGCGCTGCTGCAGTGCACCCCGTCGCCCGCCCATCCCCGACCCTTCGATTGCCGTTATCTTCGTCTCGACCGCATCGATCATAGTGGAGAGTTCTCCTGCTTTCGCACGGACATTGTCCAGCTGCTTTCGGACAGCGCGAATTCGGGAGAGAGTGATTTGTATCTCCTTGATTCCATCGTAGCATTGCATCGAAAGTGCATACCGCTGTTCCAGTCCTTCGGCTGTTGTTGTGACCCGTGGGTCCATTTTGATCACTAGCGGTTGCTCGAACGCTTTCCCGCCTACGGTCAGCCTGACCGTGTACGTGCCAGGCATCACAGCCGGGCCTGACGGAGCGGCTGGTGTATCCCCGTACACAGCCGAGATCGGATAATTCCCTGGTGCCCCTTCAGGGGGTGAATAGTGTAAGTCCCACACGAACCGGTGAGATCCAGCTCCGTCCTGCAGTGAGCGCGACGGGCGAACCCAACGGGGATCGATCTGTAGAGTCTTGGGGGCGACTGGTACAGCGTGGTCAGTGGATGCGAACCGACGGACAAGCTTGCTTTTCGGATCGAGGATTTCGAGTGTCACAGGGCCAGTGGCCGCGGCTTTCAAGTAGTA
>DASZJS010000231.1:0-11164 GCA_035947935.1 Gemmata sp.
TTGGCATGCCGCTGTCCCGTGCCTGTGTCACAAGTCGTTGATAATAAAGCCAGACCAGGAAACTCACATAAAGACCGCCCGGCATCCAGGGCGTTTTCGAGAGGCTCAAGGCTACATCCCGACCATCGCGGTAGAGGATGAGGATCTTCGAGTCCGGAAAGAGTTGGCGGATGCGAGCCATGTGCCCAGTATGTTCGGGTGTCTTCTCGCCAAACCAGCGAATGTCCTTCTTTTTCAACCTTCCCATGTATTGATTTGCCATCTCTTCGTAGAACGCCCGACCTGCCTCGTCGGATCGAACTCCCGAATCTGGCAACTCAAGCTGAATATTCAGGTCCTTGTTGAGACGATCGATATGCTTCAACTGCTTGTGTCTGGAATGACCGAGAAACGAGAAGAAGAACTTGGTTTCGGGAGGAACTGCAATAGAGGAATGCCGATTCAATGCTTGTTGCACCATCGTCGTACCAGATCGTGGACAACCTACAATGAATAACTTATTCATACTCATCTCATCTATCCATGTTCGCTTATCCGGGAGTGAGGAAATAGTAGCATAAGAAATATTAGGATGCGATTATCGAACGATGAGTAGGAATGCTGCTTGCTCGCTAAATTGTGCTGTTCTTGATCAGCTTATGCGGCAGTTTTCCACAACCTCATTTGCCGAATTCTTACGCTTGTATATTAGTGACAGCAAACTGACCATTTATTGGTTGTGGATTGTGCCCATCGGAAAACAGCAGACTGCGGTTAGATTGATTTTGAGAGATGCTTTCAAACAGATCATGGAGCCGAAAGGCTTTGCAGAGATGCTCCAACACTCTCCAGGTTATACTTTCTGTGGAGCGCGACCAGAATGGCCGCGCTCCGCAGAAACGGCTTGAAGGGTTCAATCTCAAAGCCTGGATTGCAACTCATACTTGGAGCACAAGCGCAACGCTCATCATGGATTCACAATCAGCGGGCGAACGCGACTGTAAGCAGCCCCGACGATCACTTCTGCCGCCGGCGTGGTGGGGTTCATCAGAAATTCGGGAGCATCGTTGGTGGCGGCTGCGCTCAGCCCGGCCAGCACCACCGCCGAGAATCGCGGGTTCAACGGATTGGCACGCGCAGCGATGATGCACGTTGAGGGGTGAGCATATGTTTCATCTTTCAGCGTACATGTGTGACTCGCGAATGCGGCCGGGAGCCCTTTCGCGCAACGGGCAGACACGCGATTGACCTCTGGCCCACCGATCAGCAAGAGATGGTTCGCTCCAAGTTCCGCATCGGTCGCTGCGGTGTCCGACACGACCTGAACCAGCACCCCCAAACACTGCTTGCGAATCAATTCCTGGAGCGCCCTTGCTGCGTTCCGGTTCGCGGCTTCATCGTCCTTGGTGCCGTACACGATCAGACACTCGTTCGGTTCATCCCGGAACGATCGTGTGGAGAAGATTGCCGTTGCCTCCGGGTCCGGGAACTTTTGGGTGCGGAACAATCCGGCGTGGCGACCGAACGCCGCGGCGAACTCATCGGCCGTGGCGGTATTGCGGTGGTTGAGCTGACCAAACGCATCCATCGTATTATCGAACGCCGCGGCACCGAGTTTCTGGCGGATGCCGTGCAAAGTCACAACCCCACAGCCCACTTGCTCTCTGGTCCACCTGTCGAGGTCGAGCAAAACCATGCCGTCCGTTGGCTTGGCAAGAATACCATCGTTTTGTTGGGCTCTCCGCCAGGCTGGCTCGGCTGCCCGGGCTGCTCCCCACTCCGACCGATAGCCAAACACGGCAAGTTGCACCCGCTCGGCAGCCGCTGTTGCTCCATCCCGCTTCTCGATTGCCTTGCCCAGTGCCACGATCCGTTCGTAGGGCGCAACGGCACCGATCAGCCAGTACGAATTATCGTCCTTTGGCAACACAGTGCCCTTCCAGGCGGCTTCGGTCACGGGATCATCCACCGGTTGCACTCGGGTCGAGAACGGCAGTGGGTCCGGCACTTTCTCGGGCAGATCGGCGGCTTTCTTCCCTTCCACTTTGGCGGGTGGCGGGTTGATCGTAACCACTGTCCACGGGTGTGGGACTAGCGGCCGGATATCCGGGTAATGGACCTTTTCATCGGCTGTGGGGCTCCACGTCCGCCCTGTTGGTGGACCGTAGAGCGCCTGTGCTGCGAGATCCTTGGCAAGAGCGGTGGTGGTGAACTTGGCATCGAGCGATGAGGGAGCGGCAAGCGGAGGTGCCCCGAACGCCACCTTCGCAGCGGCCGCATCAATCTTCCCGTTGTATTTGTCGAAGAATCGGAGCCACGCCTTATCCCGCGGCGAAGGTTTCCAAAGCGGCTTCTCGGGGCGTTGCTCTCCGGCAGAGGGAGTAGCTTCCAGTCGAACCTGCGCATCCTTGGTGTTGTTGAATCCCCAGTAGAATCCCTTCGTCCCACCAAACCACTCATCCTTGGAACTTCGCCACAACTTGGTTTTTTTCGTACCCAGCTCAAACATGGCGATCTCGTTCGTCTTGGTGTCCGCGATCAACCATTCGTTTGTGTAGAGCCCGTTGTTATTCGCGGTGAGAAACTTCACCACATCATCGATGCTCTCGGCGTACTGGATTGCCTTGCGGGCTCGTGTGGTGAGCGGTTCGCCGGTGTGGTCAAAGGGAGTCTGATCGATAGTTGTTTCGCACAGCAGAATGCCGGCATCGTTCTGGTAGTAATCCTGGCTCGACCAGACGCCGCCCGGGAATGCCTGCATCACGAATCGCCGCCCTTTGGTTGGCTGGCAGTCGATCCAGACGTTCACGTAAGGGCCGAAGTGCAGCCCGAACATGGTGATGTGCCCAAACACGATTTTCCCATCGGCAGTGGCTGGTCCGGTTGCAGCGAATGCCGAGCAATGGTCTTTCTTGGCGGGGACGGGAGTTGGGGGGAAATTCTGACTGTCTGGCTTGGGGAATTTCACGCCTTCGAGTCCCGTCGGGCTGGCCGCGAGTGCCTGGTCGAGGGTATCGATTTCCTGCCAGACATTCGCTGCGGCAATGTCGATCAGGTCGATGGCCCGGTCGCCAAACTTGGCCCCGGCCGCGGCGGCTCCATCGGCGATCCCCTTCATCTCTTCCAGAAACTCGCGATCGAACTTTCGGAGGAACAAGGCATCGGTCAGCGTCCGAACGGTTCGCCAGCCTTCGGTTGGATCCTTGGAATTCCGATCCAAAGCGAGCGTTCGCACGTAACTGGCAATTTCCGGAGCGAGCAGCCGGCCTTGCTGGTAACCCCGCGGATAGGGATCGCCTTCGATGTGCAGCACGATCCAGCCAGCTTGTGGATAGCGATACGCAGGGCCAAACCGCTGGACTGCTTTTGCATCCGGCTTGTGCTCGACCGGTATTTCGGCAGCGCGGGCACCGGGAGAGACAAGCGAACGCGAAACGAGTGCGGGAGAGGTTATCAGACAAGGGCAGAGGGAGAGGAACAGAACGAGCGCGAACCGAGACATATCGTTTGCTCCAGGGTTTACGCCGCGACCCACCATTGGGGCGCGGAAATGGATTACACAGCATCCCATACTTATGCGTTGGTGGGAACGCGGAAATCGGGCGAGAGGTTGTTTCAACTTTGATTGTGCAATTGACGGGCTGAGTTGACGAGAGTATTTGGCTCTCGTTTGGCTGGGATTTGCGTTTCTAATACAAGGTACACATGCTGATCGCACTGTTCTCGCTCATGACTCTGGGAATCCCGAGTCGCGTGGAAGAACCAACCCCAGCGGATCAGCTTCCGGAAATCAAAATCTGTGTGAACAACGGAAATGTCGAAGTTCGGATTGGGGATTACACAATCACGGGTAGCAGGATCACAATCGATCCGAATCTGCAACGAATAACCGTCGAAGGTGGCGATATACCTGCGATTCTGACAAGAGATAGCAAGACGTCGAGTGGGAAGAAGATCGCGTACAATCTCGTTAGCAAAAGGTATACCGTCTATAAGGTCACGGACGACAAGTGAGTCAAGCGATCCGCGACTGCAAACGGACGACAAATCCATACGCGGCTGATAGCACCACGCCTCCTATCGCCGCTTCACGTCCTCGAGGTTAATGTCGGCTCCGTTTGGCGGTCGTTCAGCTGATGTTCCGCAAAGGAATTCCACATTCCCTGGGTGAAATGCAGCAGTCAGTCCCGTGTCCGTGTCGCTCCCGGTGATCCCGAGAAGGTCGAGTCTTGAGCACCTCCCGATGGCTCGACTTATCGATTGTGCGGCGGTGACATTGGGTTGGCACGTCTCGCTCTGAGGAAGTTCTCCCTCAAGCTGGACCAGTCTGGCGGAGATAGCAATGGTCCGCGTCGTGTCGCCCTGTAGCTCCGCAGACAATCGCATCATCTCGATCGTTAGCAGTAGGTAACGGAACACCACGTCGCGGTCGGTCGCTGTCGGAGAGACCACGACGTGGGTGTGGTATGAGTCGCGGAGCTGAGCGAACCACTCAGGAGCGGCACCCGCTAACGTCGTGATGCCCTCGATTGCCTCAGAGAGCGTGAGGCGGTCTTCGCACAGGGCAGCGGCGATGTGTTCGGCCACCTCCATTCGTCGCAACACCCGTTCACATTGAGCATTCAGTTCCTCCCTCCGAGTTGTCGCAGCCCGGAGTTGAGCTTCTTCGCGGCTCAGGTTCCAGAAGTCCAGCCCGGCGGCCTTGGACCACTCTGGCGTGGCCTGAGTCACGCCCGCGAAGACGACCGTCGCACAAATTAACACCAACGGAATGATCGCGGGTCGGCGCATCTCAGGAACTCCCTCCAGTTCCGGTGACCGAATGGCTCGGCAACAACCGACCTGTGGGAGTAAGACGCTACCCGGAAACATTTTTCTCGTTATTTTGCAATTCTTTTTGCGACTCAATGGCATTTATATTCGAATATATATCTATCTAGTACAGACGTAATATTAAATGAGATTTGCTAATTTTGATCGTTGCGGCACTCAATTCCGATCACGGTTCGTAATCCTTGCCGTGCTGCCGATATCGCCAGTTCCAGGTGTTGCTACGACGAAAATCTCGAAGTTCGGATTGGTGATTACAAAATCACGAGGAATTGGGTCACAATCAATCAGGGAGATTCGACAAATTGTCGTCAAACATGATGATCTGCCGATTATCGTGACGAGAGATAGCAACACGTCGAGTGGGAAGAAGATCGCGTACAATCTCGTCAGCAAAAGGTACACCGTGATAGCCTACCAATGCAAACGATTGTGGGAGTTGAATGGGTTGCTGCCAGTCTGATTGCGGGTTGATACGGAGGATGCCGGAATGAACACACTTGAGGCTTTGCTGGCGGGAATTGTGTTGGACCCATTGGAAGAAACTCGTTGGCTCGTCTTGGCGGACTACTTGGAGGAGAACGACGAACCGCGCTGTGGTGAACTCCTTCGGTTGCATCGGCGATTGCTCGCCACCTGTTGCGGACCCGAACAGCACCCGGAACGGTCTACATGGCAAGCCCGTGTCGTGGAACTGATCGCTGCGGGTGTTCGCCCATGCGTACCGCAGCACACGTTGACGTTGCCGGGCGGTATCGCGTTGACCGCCTCGTTTATCCCACCCGGCCAATTCCGAATGGGTAGCGACCACAAGAATGCCACAGATCGTGAGCAGCCCGTTCACAAGGTAACGCTGACGAAAGGCTTCTTCCTGGGAATTCACCTGGTTACTCAAGCCCAGTGGAAGGCAGTGATGGGGACCGATCCGAGCCACTTCAAGGGTCCGAATCGACCGGTGGAACAGGTCTCCTGGGAGGACTGTCAGGAGTTCTGCAAGAACTTGATGGCTCATCTCAAGAGCCGGGTGACCGTGCGTTTGCCAACGGAAGCGGAATGGGAATACGCTTGCCGGGCAGGGACCACGACCGAGTATCACTTTGGGGATGTCATCAACGCGGACCTCGCCAACTACATGGGGAACTTTTCCTGGAACGGCTCACGGGAGGGGGAGTATCGCAAGCAAACAACCGAGGTTGGTGCGTTCCCATCCAATGCGTGGGGATTGTTCGACATTCACGGCAACGTCTTGGAATGGTGCGTGGATTGGTACAGTCCCTACTCGGCTGAAGATCAAACCGATCCGCGTCAACTAAATATACAATCTTACGAATGTCGCGTTCTCCGTGGTGGTAGCTGGTACCGCCTTCCAGCTTACTGCCGTGCTGCGTCTCGCTACTGGCTCGGGCCGGCTCGCCGTAACAACTCCTGCGGGTTTCGTGTCTGTTTCCGCCTGGACTGAATAACAATTTCATGTTTGCCTGTTTTACTATTAACCTCGTTCCTACGCTCTGCGTGGGAACGGCTTATAGACCGCTCCGCGGTCACGGGACGCGAAGCGTCCGAAAAGACATTACGACGCAGAGCATCGTAACGAGGGTTTGATAACTCTCAATAAGTTACAGCTTCTTAATCCGCCCTCGCTGCGGCGACCACACGCTTGCCCGCAACCAGCCGGACGCCCACGTTCAGCAACACCACCACCACGATCAGGACGAACGCCGCGGCCCATGCGAGCCGGATCTCATCCGATCCCGGGGCGAACTTTGAGAATTCGTAAATGTAGAATGGGATGGAGGGCATTGGGTCGCTCAGCGATCGCGGGTAGAACTGCGATCCCCGCGCTGTCAGAATCAGCGGTGCCGTCTCGCCGGCAATCCGGCCCACTGCCAGGAACACCCCTGTAATCACGGCCGGCAGCGCTGCGGGCAGAACCACCCGGAGAACCGTTTGCCATCGGCTCGCGCCCAGAGCCGCACTCGCTTCGCGAAGGCTGTTCGGAACCAGCCGCATGGCTTCTTCGGACGCCCGGATCACGACCGGGAGCATCATCACCCCAAGCGCAAACGCCCCGGCCCAGGCCGAGAATCCCCACTTTGCGTTTCCCCAGAACGGATACACCAGTAGCGCATAACCGAAGATGCCAATCACAATTGAGGGAACGCCGCCAAGTTGCTCGGCCACAAACCGCACCGGCCCCCCCAGCCGACTGTTCCGATACTCGGCCAACAAAATCGCCGCCAGCACTCCGACAGGAACGGCAAACGCACTGGCCAGGCCAACCAGGATCGCACTGCCGAGCAGAGCGTGAGCCAGCCCCCGACCGGGAGAGTCGTTCGGCAAATGGGTGAAGAAGTTCCAGTCCAGCCCGGGTACACCACGAACGGCGATGTAACCGAGAATGAGGAACAGCGGAACGACAGTCAACAACTGGCACGCCGCGAGAGCCCACCGCATGATGCGATCGTTTCGCAACGCGGCGTTCCTACTACCGATCACCTCACGATCCGAACGGGGCGGTGGGGCGACAAGGTCTTCTTCAACCCGCACCGCACGTCTACCCGCTCGCACCCGCGGCCGTGAGGCCCAGCGAATCAGGATACGCGCTGCGACATTCATTCCCAACGTAATGACCAGAAGCAAAAGGCTCAGAGCCACGAGGGCTGCCTTCTTTACACCCGCAGCCTCGAACAACTCCTTGGCAATCACACTGGGGATGGTATCGCCCGTTCCATTCAGCCGAAAATCCAGGTATGGAGAGTTGGCAATCACCATCGTCACCGCCATTGTTTCCCCGATGGCTCGGCCCAACGCCAGAAAACATGCAGCAACAATCCCCGGACGCGCGAATGGCAAAACCACGCGCCAAATCGTCTGCCAGCGTGTGGAACCGAGCGCGAGCGCCCCTTCACGTTGGGATCGTGGAACAGCCTGGCAAACGTCGTAACTCACTGCTGTGATGTAAGGCAGGATCATGACGGCAAGAACGATCCCGGCAGCGAGAATCCCTTGCCCCGATGCGACATTCGGCAAACCCAGCGAATCGAATAGCGGGGCAAGGCCCTGTTTGGCAAGGAACTCCCTGGCCCAGAATCCGTAGATCACGCTCGGGATGGCCGCGAGGAGTTCGAGCAGGAAGGCGCAGCCTTTCCGAATCCATGCGGGTGCCAGTTCCGAAAGATAGGCTGCGGCTCCGACCCCAAGTGGTACGGCAATCAACATCGCGATCAGTGAAGTGACCAGTGTTCCGTACACGAACACTAGCGCCCCATAGGAATCCTTATCCGGGTTCCAGTCGGTGCTTGTGAGGAGTTGGAATTTCGATGGGTTGGTCAACACCGGCCACGACTGGACTACCAGCGCGGTTACCAAAGCCGCCGCAACCGCCAGGACGAACCCACCGGCCAACTGGCAAAGCCAGCGGAAAATCGTATCGCCGCGCGACTGCGCGGCGGAAGGTCGGGCGGCGGTGTTGGCGGCTAAAGACATGGGCTTCGCAAGGGCAAGGGGCAACGCCCTGAAGGATTTCCGTAACAACAGACCCCGGAGGGGTCACAGCGATTAGCCGGTGGTTGAGCGAAGCGACACCACCGGTCTTGATCCCGTATCGACTCTGGAGGGGTCACAGGCACACGTCTGCGACCCCTCCAGGGTCGATCCATGTTCGCATCATCAACACCGGTGGTGTCGCTTCGCACAACCACCGGCTAATGGCTGTGACCCCTCCGGGGTCGGGAAGAGGAAATCCAAGATAGTCTTTCTTGCCTTCCAACTACTCACTCAAACGTCACTTGTCCGAGACGCTCCTGCACTTTCTTCTGGAGATCGGCTGGCAGAGGCGCGTATTCCAATTCCTTGGCAAATTGCTGCCCATCCGTGACAGCCCACTTGAGGAACTCCACAATCGTCGGTCCCTTGTCCTTCGGCAATTTGGCGAACAGGATGCCATAGCTGATTCCGCAGATCGGATACGACTTCGCCCCGGCTGCATCGGTCAGCGAGTAGGTCAGTTCGTGGAGTGAGTACGGCTCCTCGGTCGGCTTGATCTTCATGGCCTCTTCCGCTGCCGCGACAGCTCCATCGGCGTTTGGCCCCACATATTCCCCGGCTTTGTTCTTCAGCAGGATCGTCTTGAGATCGTTCTTCTTGGCAAACAGCACTTCGACGTAGCCGATGGTGTACTCGTTGTTCTTGACGAACCCGGCCACGCCATCGTTCTGCTCCTGCAAGACAACATCCTTCGGCCACTTCGGCTTGGTACTCGTTCCAATTGCTGCCTGGAACGAGCCACTGGCCTTGGAGAGATACTCGGTGAAGATATTGGTTGTGCCGCTCTTCTCGGCCCGGGCAACCACCACAATATCCTTGCCTGGCGGCATCCCCGGGTTCAACGCGGTAATCCGCGGATGATCCCACTTGGTGATGTCCTTGCGGTAGATGTCGGCCAGGATGTCGCCGGTGAGTTTGATCGGAGCATTCACTCCAGGGACGTTATACACCACCGCCACGGCACCCATGATGAGCGGAACGTGAATCACATCGCCACCCTTCTCCTTGGCAGCGGCAGCCTGCTCCTTCGACATGGGGGCATCTGAACAGCCGAAATCGATGGTTTTGGCCGTCATCTGCTCGACGCCATAGCCCGACCCCTTTGAAACGTAGTCGATCTCGACATTTTTTCGGGTTTTGTACTCTCCCGACCACTTCTGCATGATCGGGTTTACGAACGTCGCTCCCCCGGCGTTGATGCGTGGGGCCTGGGCACCACCATTGCCGCATCCCGCCATCAGCGGAAGCCCCAGGATGAACAGACCCGCGGCGAGAGAGAGTCGTCGAGTTGGCATGGGATTGCCCGTGGGAACGAAAGGTGATGGGGAGAGAGTACCAATCGTGGTGTCGTGGACAACGGGTATTGAGATGAAGGTTGAGTGAAGAATGTGTGTAGTACGGAACGATCACCGAGAAATAGTCCGATACTGATATTGATCGCGATTCGCTATGTATAGCGCGAGATACAACTCACAGACTGACGCGATTCCTATTTTCCAGAGAGCAACACGCGGAGAATTGAAGAGGAATCCGAGACGAGATGCTTGCGATAACGCTCACTTCGCGGAAATTGCGGCAAGTTTTCATTCTATCTTCTCTATTTACTCTCATTTGGAAGTTACAACATTTCTCTTTGTGGACATAACCACTCTCGGGCAGAGCCCATTAACAGCAATTTGATGGGCACCGAGGATTCTCTATACGCGCGTGAATCAGATGTTCTCAAAACTCATCGCCACGCGAACCTCGCGTTTGACTGCGCCGAGCGAGCAGGAAACATCGAGTTGCAGTCGAGAAAAAATAGCCATTGAGGGCGTCAACTTCTGGTACGGAGCAAAGCAAGCGCTGTTCGACATCAGCTTGACGATTGCGGAGCGATCGGTGGTTGCGTTCATCGGACCCAGCGGTTGTGGGAAATCCACTCTGTTGCGTCTCCTGAACCGGATGAACGATTTGATCGAGGGAACCCGGCACACGGGCGGTATTCGACTCGATGGAGTGGATGTCCACGCTCCGCTGGTGAATCAGGTGGATCTTCGCCGGCGAGTTGGGATGGTATTCCAGAAGTCGAATCCCTTCCCAAAAACGATTTACGAGAACGTGGTGTATGGCCCACGCGTGGCCGGGGTCCGGGATCGTCAACGATTGGATTATCTGGCGGAACGATGTCTGAAGCAGGCCGCTCTGTGGAATGAAGTCAAGGATCGACTTCATGCCTCGGCACTGGAACTCTCGGGTGGTCAGCAGCAACGGCTGTGCATCGCCCGAGCGCTGGCGACCGATCCCGAGGTTCTCCTGATGGATGAACCCGCCAGCGCGCTCGACCCGAAATCCACCCAGGCGATTGAGGATCTGATTTCCGAGTTGAAGCGGGAATACACGATCGTCATCGTCACCCACAACATGCAACAGGCAGCGCGTGTGTCGGATTCCACGGCATTCTTCTTTGAAGGCAACCTCATCGAATTTGGTACAACTGGACAAATATTTACCAAGCCGCTCCAGAAGCAAACAGAAGACTACATTACCGGGCGATTCGGATAAGGTGCAACCGGCTGACAGCTTGAGAAAACAAGGGGAAATGAAAGCCAAGACCCCCTCACCCGCGGCGAAGCGCCGCGACCTCTCCCCCATACGGTGGGGAGAGGTGTTACCCTGGCGATTTCGGAAAGCTCCACGAAGGGGAATGCTTTACACCTCTCCCCCACCGTGTGGGGGAGAGGTCGCCGAACGTCGCATAGCGACGCGAGGCGGGTGAGGGGTCTTGCTATCCATTTCAGAAAACTTTTCGTGAGTGGGATATCGGTTG
>DASZJS010000232.1:0-5432 GCA_035947935.1 Gemmata sp.
AAAGAGTTTGGCCTGCGCTGCAAGGAGATCAGCCTGTCGGAGCAATTCCTTGTCGCCCGGGTTTGCTGCCGAACGATCCTTGGCCTCGGCCGCACGCAACACCAGCGACTCGCTCGCAACCCGGTCCATTTCGATGTGCGCGATGTGGTCCTGAATCAACTGGTGCCGTGCAATTTCCTTCCCGTGCTGCTGCCGGGTCTTGGCGTACTCAATGGCTTCAGCCAGACAGTCCTCGATCACTCCCAGGCACCCGGCCGCGACGCTCAACCGACCGCTCACCAGCGTCCCCATCGCGATTCGGAATCCATCCCCTTCCGCCCCAATCAGATTCTCGGCCGGCACCACGACATCGTGCATCTCAAACATCCCGGTATTCGATGTCGGCAGCCCCATCTTGGCGTTGGGGGCAAAGCTTTCCGCTTCAAACCCCTTCAGGTTGGTATCCACAACAAAGGCAGAGATGCGCGGCGGCGAATCTCCTTCTGGGACACCTGCTCGATAGCCGAACACAATCACCGCCTGAGCGATCCCGGCGTTCGAGATCAGGTATTTGATTCCATTGAGAACGTAGTGATCGCCCTTCTTCTCAAACTGAGTTGTCATCTGCCGCGGATTGCTCCCGGCCTCGGGTTCCGTGAGCCCGAACGCCAGAACTTTCTCGCCCCGCACCGCGGCGGGCAGATATTTCCGTTTGAGTGCCTCGCTGCCCCAGTTCTGGATCGGATACGCCCCAATGCTTAGATGTCCGGAGAAGAACGTCCGGACGGTTGTGCCTTCGCGCCCGATTCGGGCAAGTGCCTTGAGATAACTCACGGCATCGGCCCCGCGGCCGCCATACTCAGGTGCAAGATTGATCCCCAGCAGATCGTATTTGCGGGCCAGAGGCACGACCTGATCGTTGAACTTGCGCTCAGCGTAACACAACTCCTCAACCGGCCGGATTTCCTGGCAGAACTCCTCGACATCCGCAACCAGTTTGGCAGCATCGAAAGACATGATCAGCTCCTGGCAAGGGAAGAGGGGAGTCTGTCAGTATTCTACAGGGGTTGAAGGGCAGGGATTATTTTCATTCAACCATGCCGTTAAACGACAAACGCCACCCGAGTTGACGGGTGGCGTTCGGCGAATGCGAAATTCGCGTGAGCTTATTTTTTGACTTCGACCTTCGGTTCTTCGATGGTCTTCTTCCCGTCTTTCTCGCCAATCTTGCCGGTGACCTTGGCTTCGACATCGGCGGTGCAGCAATCTTTGTGATACGCTTCCTTACCACCCTTATCGGTCAGGTAGTAAGTGACCTTCTTGTCGCCTTCCTTGACGATCAAAGCGTGCCCGCACGCCTTGGTTTCGTTCAGCGCACACTTGGTGCAGGTGAGCGTTCCTTCGAGGGTCTTCTTCTCGTCCTTCTTGTCCTCGGCGGTCACAGTTGTCAACCCGGCAAGATTGATGGCTGTAAAACCGAGCGCCGCAACTAATGCAAATCGCAACATGAGAGGAACCCGTTGTGGTGAATAAACCCCGGCCGGGTGGTCGCCGCTGCGGCGACCCGTCCCCCCGTTCCGTGATTGATACTATACCTATCGGCTTCAGCTACAGCAAGAACTGCTCAAAATGTTCTCGTGAAGTTTTTGTTCAGCCCTCTCTGGGAGGTGAGGCAAGCGAGGCAAGCCAGGCTTCACCCATCTCGCAAAATCTCTCTCGCGGCGTTCCAGCCGCACGCTCCCATAACGCCGCCACCGGGGTGGGAAGCGGCACCGCAGAGGTATAGGCCCCGGATCGGCGTTCGGTAGTTCGAGTATCCCGCAGCCGGTCGGAAGCTGAACATATTCGAGAGCGACATCGACCCCTGCATGATGTTCCCACCCGTGATGCCCCAAAGTCGTTCCATATCGGGTGGTGGAATTACCAGACGGTCGATCACGCTCGATTTGAAACCCGGGGCGTATTCTTCGAGCAGGGCGAAACAGCGATCCGCGAACTTGTCCTTCTCCACATCCCAGGTTGTCCCCTTGAGGTGATAGGGAGCGTATTGCACAAACATACTCAGAATGTGCTTGCCCGGCGGTGCCAGCGTGCTGTCGAGCGCGGTTGCCATTGTGCATTCGATCATGGGATCGCGGGACCAGCGACCGTATTTGGCATCATCGAAAGCCCGCTCAATGTAGTCCTGGTCCGGGCAAATGTGCATCGTCCCGTGGTGCTGCGGCCCGATCCCTTCACCAGGCAAACACCGGAATTGTGGCGGCGAACTCAAGGCGACGTTGATCTTCGCCGTCGCCGAACTGTAATCGATGCGCTTCACAGCCGCGAGGAATTCGGCCGGCAGGTCTTTCGCATCCATCAACTTCACGAAAGTCACGTTAGCATCGGCACCGGAGGCCACCCGGCTGGCCTGGAACTCGGTTCCATCCTTGAGTGCCACACCAACCACGTAGCCATCCCGCACGAGGATTTTCCCCACCTCGGCGTTGGTGCGAATCTCGGCTCCGTAGCTTCTGGCTGCGGATGCAATGCTGTTAGAGATGGTGCCCATGCCGCCGCGGACGTATCCCCATACGCCGCGTACGCCATTGCATTCGCCCATGACGTGGTGAAACAGAACGTAAGCAGTGCCGGGGTGCGATGGGGGAGCGAACGCCCCGATCACGGCATCTGTTGCCAGCGTGGCCTTGAGTTCCTCCGATTCAAACCAGCGATCCAGAATTGGCCGGGCCGCTCCCGTCAGAATTTCGACTGCCTCACCGGCAACATCCCGCCCTAGTCCCTTGAAGTTCCAACCGAGTTTAGCGAGTTTCCACAGATTCCCGAATCGAGCGGAGAACGGATCGGGTGGAGTCTGGCTGAGCATTGGCTCCAGGAAATCGGCCACCCGCGTGAGCATCTCCTCGTATTTGGGATAGTTCTCTGCATCCTTCTTGGAGAATTTGGCGATCTCGCGGCAGGTCATTTCCTTGTCCGGACCCATCATCAGATAGCGACCATCCAGGAACGGCGTGAACGATGATGGACTCCTGGGGAGCATCTCGAAGCCGTACTTCGCCAGTTCCAGTTCGCGGATGATCTCGGGCCGGAGCAAGCTGTTCACGTAGGCGGCTGTTGACACCTTGTATCCCGGCCATACCTCTTCCGTTATGCAACACCCACCGACGATCTCGCGGCGTTCCAGGACAAGTACGCGATAGCCAGACTTCGCGAGGTAGGCGGCAGCAACCAGTCCGTTGTGCCCGGCCCCGATGATGATCGCGTCGTAGTTGCTCGGCATAGTGGTGTATGGGGTACGGGGTTCGTGAGATGTCTGTATTCTCACAAATAGCAACCGCGCAATGAAAAACCCACGGACAATTGTCCGTGGGCTGTGTTGAACGCCACGCCGCTTGCTATTTCTTCACTTCCTTGATCGTCCACAGGTATATTGTGGTCCCCCTGGGCTCAACTCTTTGAGTCTTCTCTGGTTCCCAATCTTCACCCATGTGGAAGGCGTGGGAAACAACTCGGGCACCTGGTTTGAGTCCCTTTTGAAGTATCGGCTTGAGTTTCAGGTTAATCTCTGGGAAGAGGTAGAGAGTAACGACATCCACATCCTTGAAATCCTCTGGGGTCATCTTCAATATGTTGCCTTCCTTGAAGGTGAGTTTCTTGATCTGTTCGTTGGAGAGCTTCTCGCTCTTAACTCGTTCTTCGCAGTCCTTGAGTCGCGCTGGGTCGATGTCGATTCCAAGTCCCTTCTTGGCCTTGAAGTCCTTGACTGCGGAAATCACGATCCGACCATCGCCGCAACCGAGGTCGAAAACGGTATCGCCCTCCTTCACGGCAGCAAGCTTGAGCATCGCCCTGACGGTATCTTCATCCGTCGGGACGTATGGAACGTCGAGTTTGGGTTTGTCCTGTTTGCCCTTGTCATCTCCTCCGGCTGGTGCGAACGAAACCAGCCCGACGACTCCGGCAGCGATCGCGGTCAAGAGCAGGAACTTTCGCATGGGTGTACCTCAAGTTGCTGGAAACGGGCGCGAAGATGGGCAGGCAGATTATGGCCGATATGTTGGTTGTGCGGAAGAGGGTAGTTGGAAGAAGAGAGTGGAGATTTGAGAGAGGAGAGGCTTTCCGGTGTCGCAGCAAACCGTGAGCGACCTACAATCAACAATCCCCAGCCCACAATCTCCAACCACCAATAATCCCATGCGCCCCAACGATCGCAAGCCAGGCCAACTCCGGCCACTCTCGTTCAAGCGGAAATATACACGTAACGCCGCGGGCTCCGTCCTCATCAAAATGGGCCGAACAACCGTTTTGTGTACCTGCTGCATCGAGCCCAAGGTGCCGGATTTCCTCGTCGGCAGGGGCAAAGGCTGGTTGACTGCCGAATACAGTATGCTGCCCGGATCGACTGCGACCCGCAAGGCTCGCGACAAGGGTGGAAAGGTGGATGGGCGCTCGGTCGAGATTCAGCGGTTGATTGGCCGCAGTCTCCGCGCGGTGGTGATCCTCGACTAGCTCGGCGAGCGGACATTGTGGATCGACTGCGACGTACTTGAGGCCGATGGCGGAACACGCACTGCAAGCATCAACGGTGCGTTTGTTGCTGCTGTGGATGCCCTCAACGCGATCAAGAAGGAACTACCATCACCCGTCGATGCTATCCTGACCGATGGCGTTGCAGCAATCAGCGTTGGGATTGTGGAAGGGGAAGCGCGGCTAGATCTGGAGTACGTTGAAGATCGCGATGCCGATGTGGACATGAATCTCGTGATGACCGGTTCGGGGAAGTTCATTGAAGTCCAGGGATCGGGCGAGGAAGCCACCTTTACAAGGGCACAACTCGATAGGCTCATCGACCTGGGAGAAATTGGCATCAAGGCCATCGCATCCGAGCAGAAGAAGTGCCTGGGGAGCGGCTGGCCGTTTTAGCCTCCTTTGTGCTGTTCACAACCACTGAATCATCACACCTCAAACAACCCCAATCCTATGCGATTCACTCTCCTGCTGGTCTTCGTTCTCGCATCCAGCACTCCAGTTTGCGCGGCAGATCAGCCGCCCAAACCCGCAACGGCAGCCGTTCGGGTCGGAGCCAGTGCAGTCGAACTGGAAGCCGATGACGAAATGGTGATTGGCGGCGGGATCATGCCCGGTCTGGTGAAAGGACAGGATGGGAAACTCCGCGCTGTCGCCGCGGTTATTGAGAAACCTGGCGCCGGGAAAGTGGTGATCGTTGCTTGCGATGTCCTGATGCTCAACCGCGATCTGCTCGATCCCGTTGTCGAGGAAGTCAGCACGGCACTCGGAATTCCTCCCGCGCACATCCTCATCAACTGCACTCACACACACCACGCTCCAAGCACCGTTACCGTTCATGGCTATGTCCGGGATGCAGTCTTCTGCCGACGAACCCAGAAGGCAATCGTGAAGGCCACGAAAGAGGCCGATGCGAAACTCAAGAG
>DASZJS010000233.1:0-3128 GCA_035947935.1 Gemmata sp.
CCCGAACGTCTCGGTGTACGTTCCCGTGTATTCCCCGGTGTTCGTCTTTTTCAAAACGACAGCACCCCAATCCTCCCCAGTCCACTGCCCGGAAATGTCGGGTGGCTCCGACGACTGCCAGCCGAACGCCCCGAGTAGAACGATACCCACAGCGGCAAACATTGCGATGACTCCTTTGAAACGAGATTTGCGAAGGCCTGAATGACACGGAGGAACCGATTTCGGAAGCGTCGCAGGCAAGGGAACACTGGTCGGTTGTTGGAGATGAGCCAGACAGCCTTCAAGCAGTTCACTGACTTCCTTGGCGGAGCCGAATCGCCGCGACGGGTCTTTTTCCAGCAGCCGATCCACAATGGAGATGAACCACGGCGGCACCTCGGGATTGAGCGACGCCATCGCTTGCGGAGACTCATCGACCAATCGCCGCATAGTTGCCATTGCCGAGTCGGTGCGGAATGGCGAAACGCCCGTCGCCATCTCGTAAAGCACACAGCCCAAACTGAAGAGATCGGAGCGGCCATCCAGCGGTTCACCCTTCGCCTGCTCCGGCGACATGTATTGCGGCGTCCCAGCGATGATGCCCCAGCGCGTCATCGACACATCGTCCGCGGCCCGGGCCAGACCGAAGTCGGTCAGCACCGCTCGTTCGACTCCCTTTTCCAGCAGGATATTGGCAGGCTTCACGTCGCGATGGACCAGACCCTGGTCGTGTGCTGCCGCCAGGCCGGCCGCTGCCTGCATGCCGATGCGCAGGATTTCCTTGAGTTCCAATGTGCCTTGGGTCGCAAGGCGCTCTGCAAGCGACTCCCCAGCAACAAGGGGCATGACAAGGAATGGCAACCGTCCGCTTGCCTGCACCTGATGAATCGCAAGCACATGGGGATGCACAACCGCCGCCGCCGCTTGCGCTTCACGGGCGAACCGCTTTTTCGCAAGGGAATTGTGGGCGAGATGTGGAGCCAGTACCTTGATGGCCACACACCGCTTTAACTCACGATCGAACCCTTTCAGCACGATCCCCATACCGCCGCGGCCAACAATCCCCAGCACGTCGTAGCCGCCTAATCGACCCAGCACGTTTGGTTCATCGGAAGGCTCCAGATGCTCGACCGTGAAATCAACTTCCGACCACTCGTTGTGAACCGGCACCGTATCATCGAGTTCATCGCCGGTCAGCAACGAAGTGACTTCTTGGCTCCAACTGACCCCGCCTGCCATTTGCTCCATCGCGGCACTGCATGCCTCACACTCCTCAAGGTGACGGTGCAAGGATGCTTCATCATCCGCCGGCAGACTGCCCGCCAAAGCCGCTTCCAGAAGTGCGATTGAGCATTGACCGATCATGCTTCGTTCTCCAGCGAATTCACTGTTGCTCGCAGTCGGGCCAACACACGACACCTGGCAACGCGTATCGCCCCAGGCGCCATCCCGAGTTTTTTGGCTGCGTCCGCGGACGTTGTTCCAAGAACGCTGGTCTCCCAGAACGCTTGCCAACTGGCCGAATGGACTTCACGCCGCACTTGTTCGGCGGCCCGATGAAACAAGGCTCGTCGTAATTCGCGGTCGAACTCGACACTCTCCGGCCCGCCGGCAGCGGGGAGCATGTCAAGCATTGCTTGCAGGCCCGAGCCGCCGGTCGCAATCAAGCGCCGGTCGCGATGCTTCAACCAATTGATGACGAGATTGCGAGCCACACGCCGCAGCCAGCCCCGGAACGACCCAAGCTCCTTCGCTGGCTCCCAACGGTCGATGTTCCGGCTCACTGCAAGAAACAGTTCCTGCATGACATCCCGGGCATCAGCATCTTGGAGTCCATTTCGCCGCAGCAGTCGATAGATGACGGGTTCATAGAGAGTTACGAACTCAACCCACGCTTCGTGATCTTGTGGATCACGGAGGCGAAGCAATAAGCTGGCGCGGGTGGTAGGAGTAAGCGTCATGGTCGTTTCCTACCTGTCGACACAATCAAAGTCGGCCCGCGTTACACCGAAACGCCAATCGCAATCCGGTTAGAACACTGCTACTGACATGGTGTTCGGCCGTATAATGTGGCACCCTCAATTTTCGGGAGGAGTTGCCATGATACCAACCAACCAAGAAATCTCACGCAAGCTCCGGGAACACGCAAACCAACTAGCCAAAAGTGGCGATAACCTCTATCGGATAAGGGCTTTCCGTCAAGCCGCGATGGCCGTTATGGCATTGGACGAGGATGTGGCATCCATTGTGACTACCAGCGGTCAGCAGGCACTGGAGCAGTTTCCAGGTATTGGGAAGAGTCTTGCGGAAACCATTGCGAACTTCGTTTTGTCGGGAGAGGTGGGAACAGGGAGGTAGAGGATCAGTCAGTGTGCCAAATCACGAGTTTGTTTATGATTGAAGTGATTATTCTTGTCATCGAGCATGTGCCTTGGGGCTGTGACACATGACAATTTGTGACAGAGACTGGCGTATGAATCTGTGATTGGGAAGGAAAACTCCTTGATAAAGTGCCAAAACGCATCATCGCAATCATGTGAGATTACTGACACCACTGACAATGCTGACACCTGATAACATTCTGCCCACGCGTGGCAGAATACAAGCCAGGGGGCAGAGCCGCGCAGAACGTGAGCAGGTAAATCCAATACCAACCCCATGTCTCATTCCAAACATGCTGAGTATAGTGCCCTCGAATCCTTGCCAGGTGCGCGACCCAGCGAGTTCGTTAAACCTCCACAACCATAGTATTCACAGCCGTTTCCCTATTACTCGCCTGTTCCCCTGATTGACAGAAGCCCCTAGAAGGAGTTATATTTGTGAGAACTGATCGAATTGCTCGTCTGCACCGCAGGCATGAGGTCTGCTTTTCCCTCGGTCAGGATGCCCGGTTCTCCGGCTCAATTTTTGCCGCGAGAACAATCTTCTCCGCGATAACTTTTTTCGGCGGCGTTCGTCGAATGGATTTGTTGCGGGTTCGCCCGCTGCCGTGGTACGACCGGAATGCCCACTCCACCACCCGACCCAACCGATCGGCCGTCTTCAGCGAAGCGCGCCCCGGGGTCTGGGAACGACGACCAGCCCAACACGGGTGAAGCGGCCGAGCCGTTGGGTGGAGCACCTCCTCGCAGTTCCTCTGGGTCAACAGA
>DASZJS010000234.1:0-3615 GCA_035947935.1 Gemmata sp.
TGTACATTGTGGATACCGAAAACGAAGTGATTCGCCGGATCGATGCCAAGACCGGAGCGATAACGACAGTCGCTGGCCGCGGACGGACCAAAACGCCAGGCCTCGGTGATGGTGGCCCGGCAACCAGCGCCACACTTGGCCGACCACACGGAGTCGCAATTGGTCCGGATGGAGCAATCTACATCGGGGATACCAACAGTCACCGCATCCGCAAATTGAAGCCCTGATCGCTGCGTTCGTAATACTTTGAGGCTAGAGCAGGGCTAGGAGTAAATGATAAAAACGAGCCGTGCATGAAGCTTACGATGGACAAATCGCACTACCGTGTCAAAAATTAATTAAAAACATTGAGATTAAACAATATTACAGATATTAACCGATGCGGCACCGACGGACGCCTGATGGCAAGACAGTTGTCATTGGTACAGCAGTGGGTCACATCATTTGGGATATCAGTGCGAATGGGTCTCGAGTGAAAATCCGTGCGTGCACAGGCGCCGCTTCGAAGGTCGAATCTCTCGCAATGTCGCCGGATGGGAAGGTCTCTTGGATCGGGACTCTTGCCCGGGTGTAACTCATCGCTGGATGGTTCACCGGCCTATGATGCTGGGACACTTGCGGGCAGGCATACGACGAATTCGGAACCGGTGCCGGGGCCATCACTGTAGGCCGTGACGCGGCCGCCGTGTAACTCCACCAGTGATTTCACCAGCGCGAGTCCTATGCCCAACCCAGACGTTCCGTGGCAAGTGAAATCCGATCCCTGTTGAAATAGGTCGAACACGACCGGTAACAGATCGGGATGGATCCCCCGACCATTGTCGCGGACACGCACCGACACCTCTCCTGCCTCCGCCTCAATGGTCAGTCGGATGTCTCCACCGGGGTCGGTAAACTTAGCTGCGTTCACCAGTAGGTTTGTCAGCACCTGCTCCAGCCGCAACGAGTCGGCATAGACGGTTACTGGCTTCTGCGGCAGAGATACAGTCACCTTGTGTCGCCGCTTGGTGAGCACGTGGGCCGCTGTCTCGGTCGCCTGCGCCACAATCCCAACCAGGTCCACATCTTTCCTTCGGAGGGACAGCTTTCCACGGGCACCAGCGCAGGCATCGAAGAGGTCGTCGACGATCTGCACTGCTCGCCGAGCCTGACGTTCTGCGATGTTGCGGGCCAGCCGGGCGCTGGGGTCGATGTCGGGACCGTCCGCCATAACCTCAAGGGCGCCCAGTATTGTGGCAAGTGGGCTGCGCAACTCGTGAGCCAGGGTTCCGAGCCATTCCTCGTTGTGCGACCGACTTTCTTCTCGTCCCTGCGAGTGTGGGTACTCGTCGGGGATTCCATTGGCATGCCTGGAGAGGTGGTTTGTCGTGAGTTTAGTGCTTCCATTGAACATCTCATGGACCTCTAATTGTTCTAATGAAAGGGGAATTCCCGAACGAGTTGTACACGAGACGACGACACTCACCTTGGACCGACACGCTCCCGGTCACTTCACTTGTGCAAGGTTAACGAATCATTCTTTCCCGGACCGCGGTATTAAGCGTGACGGTATAACACCCCCCACTGTAAAATCGCATCAGTACCACCAACTCCCGCCGGGGAGACGCAATGGGTAACGATCACACCACAGCCGTCGTCCAACGCTATCTGGATGAGCTCGCTGGCGATGCGCCAGCCGAACCGGTTGTCCGGGCTCTTTTGGACCGGGCTGTTCGCCGACTCCACCAACTTTGCACTACACTCCTTCATCGAAGTTACCCACGGCTGACACGGCCGCCTCTAAGCCTTCAATCGGATGAAATGCTCAGCGCGGTAGTCGAGCGGTTGCTCAAGGCCCTGCGCGAGATCCGCCCCGGGTCTGTACGCCAATTCTTTGCCCTGGCTAGTCAACACATGCGGTGGGAACTGAATGATATGGCCCGCCGCTTAGATGGAGAACCTGCCGTTGTGGCACTGTGCGAGGGGCTAGTGCCAGCCCCGGCTGGCACTGATTCCGGGCTCTCTCCTGACGGTCACCGCATTATCGAAACGATCAACGGCTTACCGGAGGCTGAACGTGAAGCGTTTGATCTGGTGCGGATTCAGGAACTGTCGCAGGCCGAAGCTGCCAGGATGCTCGGAGTCTCGGTCATGACGGTGAATCGACGGTTGAACCGTGGCCTGAGGTTGTTGACAGAGCGTCTGCGCGACCTCCGCCCCAGAGGAGAGGTGCCAAATGCAACTTAGCTTCGGGCCGGCCTGCGGAAATTCACTGACAGGAGAAATCGGAATCGTTACGAACTCGGAGGCCAGGCATGTCCGACGATCCGCGTGTGAACCAACTACTCGACGAATTAGTTGATACATCATGTACGCCGGAGGAGATCTGCGTCGAGTTTCCCGAATTGCTACCTGAAGTGCGCGATCGCTTGCAACAGATGCGACTCGTTCAGGCTGAACTCGACGCAATGTTCCCGAGGTCGGGAGAAAGCCTCTCGTCTTCGTCGCAGGAATGTTCGACCCTTCCCCAGATTCCTGGCTACGAGGTGGAAACCATCCTAGGCAGCGGTGGCATGGGGATCGTCTTCAGAGCTAAGCACATGCGACTCAACCGCGTGGTTGCCCTCAAGATGGCACTGGCCGGGGCATACGCGGGTCAGCACGAGCGCGAGCGGTTCCAACGAGAAGCAGAAGCGGTCGCGGCATTGCGGCACCCAAACGTCGTGCAGATTTACGACATAGGCGAGTCGGCTGGCAGGCCGTACTTCACGATGGAGTTCGTTGAGGGTGGCAGCTTGGCGGAGAAGTTGCAAGGCACACCTTTACCATCCCGCGAGGCCGCAGCGATCCTCGCGACCTTGGCCGAGGCAATTCATGTGGCCCACGAAGGTGGGATTGTGCATCGCGATCTGAAGCCCGCGAACATCATGCTCACTTCCGATGGTAAACCCAAGATCACCGACTTCGGACTGGCCCGGCGGCTTGGAGGCGAGGCCGGTCTCACTCGGACGGGCCTCGCTCTGGGGACGCCGAGCTATATGGCTCCAGAACAGGCCCGTGGCAGGATAGATGCGCTGGGTCCCGCCGTGGACATTTATGCTCTGGGCGCGATCCTTTATGAGTTGCTGACTGGACGGCCGCCTTTCCGGGCTGAGACGGCGTCGGAAACGGTTTATCAACTCTTGACGCAAGACCCGGTACCACCATCACGGTTGAATGGAAATGTGCCCCGCGATCTGGAAACAGTGTGCCTACAGTGCCTGCAGAAGGAGCCGAAACGGCGTTATACCAGCTCAGCGGCGCTGGCAGACGACCTCACACGTTATTTGCTCGGTCAAGTTGTCGCAGCGCGACCGGTCGGCCAACTGGAGCGGGCCGGCAAGTGGATTCGGCGTAACAAGTGGGTCGCGGGCCTTGCGGTCGCTACAGTGCTCGCGCTCGTGTGCGGGACAGTGGCCTCCTTGCTTTTTGCCTTTAAGGCAAGCAGAGGGGAGGAACTGGCTACGACACGTGCGGGCGAGCTACAGCAGAAAACGATCGAACTTGAAGCTCAGAAACGAGATAACGAACGTGTCGTGATAGCCGGTCTCTTGATCCCGATCGGACGCAATCCGCCCCAACCACCGATATCTACTC
>DASZJS010000235.1:0-2680 GCA_035947935.1 Gemmata sp.
AGAATATGCCGTTCGTGGTAGACATCGTGAATGAACTGGTTGATCGCTCGCACGCGCTGGCGGAGCCCGCGTTCGATCCGATCCCACTCGCCGGCAGTGACGAGCCGGGGAATGGGGTCAAATGGCATGATCCGTTCGGTGCTGCTGCCGCGACCGTAGACGGTGAATGTGATCCCCTGCTGCTTCATCATCGCATCGGCGAGTTTACTGCGGCGTTCGATCTCCTGCGGGGGGAGTTCCGAGAGCCGGGCGACGAGAGGGCGATAGTGGGGGCGTGCTTGACCCGAGTCAACGAACATCTCGTCGAACCCGGTGAGGGTGTAATCCCGGAACAAACGATCCTCGATACGCGGGGCGGTCGCGGTGCGCATGACCTCTCCCAGGATGGACGAGAACGGGAGAACCCGAACTCGCGTCATTCGGCGGGAGAGTTACCGGATGCAAGGAAGATAATACACGACTGGAGCCGCGTCCGGAAAGCCTATGATTTCCCAGGAGATTCAATCCCGGAAAACCTGTACAACGTGTTTCAAGCCGACTTAGCCGATCCCGAGCCATTCTCCGAGCGCATCCATGCTCTCAACCGAACTCATTGAACGGATTCTCTCCTTACTCCCTCAACGCACGATTGGAGTGTTGGGCGACCTGTTTCTCGACCGTTATCTGGACATCAATGCTGAATTGAACGAGCCATCGGTCGAAACGGGGCTCACGGCTTATCAAGTTACCCGTGTGCGGTCGTATCCCGGAGCTGCCGGAACGGTCATCAACAACCTGTCCGCGCTCGGTGTCGGCCGCATCTTCCCCATTGCCTATATCGGCGATGATGGCGAGGGATACGAGTTGCGGAAGGCGCTGCCAAAAATCCCGGGCGTCATCCCGGATTGGACAATCATGGTTCCGGATCGGTACACCCCAACCTACACGAAGCCAATGCTCAATGAAGCTGGGGTAGCTAACGAACTGAATCGCCTGGACATCAAGAACCGAACGCCCACACCGAAGGAAGTCGAGGACCTGATCCTCCAGAAACTCGATCAGGCCTGGCCGCAGTTGGATGCCTTGATCGTTCTGGATCAGGTAAGCGAGGTCGATTGCGGCGTTGTGACGAAGCGCGTTCGCGATCACCTCTCGAAACTGGGCGAACGCGAACCGGGGAAATTCGTCCTGGCCGACAGCCGGGAACAAATTGCGCTCTTTAGCAACGTCTGTGTGAAGCCAAATGGTGTGGAACTCAAGCAACTCACGTCTACGGGTGTTGGCGGCAGTTTCCTGATCCTCTCCGGACGATCGGTCTTTGCTACACACGGTGAACGCGGTATTGAGCTTTGGGAGCCTTCAGGAAAAACTGGGATTTATGATTTAAAAGCAACACTCCCGGCCTTTCCCGTGTCCGGTCCCATCGACATCGTTGGTGCTGGGGATAGCTGTTCCGCCGGGATCGCAGCCGCAATGGTTTCTGGAGCAACGCATCAACAAGCCGCCGCGTTCGGAAACCTCATCGCATCCATAACAATCCAGCAGATCGGCTTAACTGGCACCGCATCGCCAGAACAGGTTCGCACACGATGGCGGGAAGTTCAGGGTTCCAACTCTGGCCAACGGGGGAGTTGAGAAATTACCAAGCTCGCTCGCCAATGCTTTATACTTGCTTTCTCATAACTGGTTCCTCATTCTTTCATCTTGCATGGGCTAGGCTTTCGATTGTGAACGGGCAGTTTACCTGCCGTTTGTCGCAGGCGAACCCTGTGTCTTGCTGCATGTGGAGTCCAAGCCATGCGTCGTCTCTTGAGAATAGCTGTGGCTGTAGTCTTGCTTCTTGCTTCTGTGGGAATGCTACAAGTTGCCAGTTCGGTTTGGGCTCAACCGCCTGGTTTCGACAAAGAGAAAGGCGGCGATAAGGATTTCGATAAAGGATTCGACAAGGGTAAAGGGTTCGAGAAAGGTAAGGGGGTTGATCGGCAAACCGACAAAAGTCGAACCCCTCCTACCGCCACAGATCCGGTGAAGAGTCTGGAGGCTGATCTGGAAAAGTTGAAGGCATTGGAAGCCGATATCCTGGCACAACTCAAGAGGCTCAAGGAGGCGCCTGCCACTCCGGCATCCGCCCCAGTCGCTGGTCCAGATCGTCGTGGTCCGGGCGGTTTTGGTCCAGGTAATGGTGGTCCGGGTGGTTTTGGTCCGGGTGGTTTTGGTCCGGGTGGTTTTGGTCCTGGTGGCTTTGGGTTCCGTGGCCCCGGAGGTGAAGGCGGAATGCCGCGAGGTATGACTTGGCTGGCGCAGGGCATAGCCAGGGCATTCCAGTCGATGACGGTCGATCAACTCAAGGAAGTCATCGGCGAACTGGAGAACCTGCGGGCCGAGAAACTCCGCGCCGCCGCCCCGACTCCGCGCCCGATGGAACGGTCAGGGCGTCCAGAAGGGCGACCCGAACCGGGATCTCAGAACGATGAGATCATCAGGCGGCTCGACCGACTCTCCCAGGAACTCGATGACATCCGCAAATCGTTGAAGCGATAGTGAATATGAATTGGATGCCAGCAAAACCCACCCGCCGAAACGGGTGAGCTTCATTTTTCCAGTCGATGTGTTGCGAGCATCGCGCCGAGTATCACAGCCACTATTCCCAAACCAACGGCCATTCCCAATAAGACCGGACTGACGCCAACAAGTGTGACTG
>DASZJS010000236.1:0-3184 GCA_035947935.1 Gemmata sp.
GCACGACTATAAGCGTAATGGCACGGCTACTCTGTTTGCCGCGCTGAATGCGGCCAACGGCGAGGTTTTTGGTCTGTGCCAGGAGCGGCATCGCCATCAGGAATGGCTCAAGTTTCTCCGTCTCATCGACCAGACCAGTCCGCCCGACCGGCAGCTTCACTTGATCTGCGATAACTACGCGACTCATAAGCACCCCAAAGTGCAGCCCGCCGCAAATAACCCCTCATTGCAGACGAACCTCTGGGATGGAGCTACCTGAGATACGTCTTTACCATATCGATAACTTCGTCGGCCGCGTGCGTCTGTTCTGAATTCGGTCTTCGCTTTGGATCAAGCACGTGATGCCGGATGTGGCCTTCCAGGAGCTCAGTCATCAGGCTATTGACTGCACCTCTTGCTGCGCTGATGATCTGCAACACTTCGGAGCAATCGCGTCCCTCGTCGAGGACCCGCTCAAGAGCTTCAAATTGCCCCCGGATGCGTTTGCTCCGCAAAATCAGCTTCTGTTTGTTCTTGATTGTATGACTCATTCGCAAACGAATCATATCATGCCAGAGCTTGCACTATACCTATGGGGGTATGTATGATGAGCCAATCTTCGACGCGAGTTCATCATGTGGCAGCGAATGGCCTTCGTCATCACGGTCGTGCTTCTGGGAGTCAGTGGAGGCATCATCGCGCTTTTTGTTCTTGGCATACACGCGGAACGGGGCGCGGTAGCGGGTTTTTGTGTTGTTTCTGCGCTGGCTGTCGTCCAGAGCTGGATGGTTGCCTCTGAAATCGCCAGGGCGCGGAGGCTGTCTGGCGATAGGAGAAATGCATGTTATCGCGGGGCGCAAGCAAAATTTCGAGCGGTTTCCCTCGTTGGACTGTGTGCAATCGCGGCGGTCCTTCCACTCGCATTCATGGGGGCACACTCGGGAGCACCAGGCCGATTCGCCACTGTCATGTTAGGTAAGGTGTTTTCCACGCTGGCAGCGTTGACCGTGTTGCCTGTGGTCATTTCACGGATCTCTGAGTGATAGCGGTTCATTGCTCGGTTCCGTTTATAGCGACGCCCGTTCCTTGAGGGCACAGTTTGTGCGTAGCCGTGAAGTAATCGAAATGGTCGAGTCTTACCTGGAATATCGGTTTCGTCCCGCGGAGGGAATGTCGCTATGAGTTCTTCACCAATCATCGAAAAGCCCCCAGTCAACCCTCCGCATCTCAGCGAGACGCGGAAGTCCCCAAGACTAAACGAGCCTGACCCTGGCTCCGAGCGCGAAGAACACGGACACAGGGTGGAATGGGTCGAACTGGTCCGCATTGCTTTTGTGTTCTTAGCTGCAGTCGCGGTATGGTTTCGGCTTTGGGAGCCATTTCCGCACGTCAGTGTGATCGGCATCGCGGCTGCTCTCATCGGCGGATACCCGATTTTCAAAGAAGCATTCGAGAACATCGTCGAGCGCAAGATGACCATGGAACTCTCGATGACCATCGCTCTTCTCTCGGCTTTGGCAATTGGAGAATTCTTCACTGCTCTGGTCATCACCGGCTTCGTCCTTGCCGCCGAAGTGTTGGAAGGTCTCACAGTTGGCAGAGGCCGGCGGGCTATCCAGAGTCTGCTCGATTTTCTCCCGCGAGCCGTCGTGGTCCGCCGTAATGATCAGGTGATTGAGGTTCCGTCCGACCAAGTTCAGGTTGGTGACACGGTGATCGTGAAGCCGGGTGGACGCATCCCAGTGGACGGCACTGTGCTTGGCGGCCGATCGTTTGTGGAACAAGCGGCTATCACGGGTGAAGCCATGCCGGTTGAGAAAGGACCCGGAGATGGGGTCTATGCCGGAACCATCAATCAATCCGGAGCTTTGGAAATCGGCGCCCAGAAACTGGGACGCGACACGACGTTCGGAAGAATTATTGAAGCGGTTGAACGCGCTGAGAAATCGCGGGCTCCGATTCAGAAGACGGCCGATCGGCTGGCGGGCTACCTCGTGTATTTCGCCCTAGGAGCTGCGGTTCTCACATTCATCATTACCCACAATATCAGGTCGACCATTTCGGTCGTAATCGTTGCTGGGGCGTGCGGAATTGCAGCGGGAACTCCTCTTGCAATCCTGGGAGCAATCGGTCGAGCGGCGCATCAGGGAGCCATCATTAAAGGTGGCCTCTACTTGGAAGCGCTGGCCGCCGTCGACACAGTGCTGTTGGACAAAACCGGCACACTAACTTTCGGGACGCCGCAGATCCGGGAAGTCGTTTCCGCCAACGGTTTCGGGGAACAGCAAATCATCGCCGCTGCCAGCATTGCGGAGCGCAAATCCGAACATCCTCTTGCCAAGGCAGTGATGGCGCGGGCAACAGAACTCGCCATTCCACTCGTCGACCCCAATGAATTCTCGTACACACCCGGACGAGGAGTCAGGGTGAGCTATGAAGGCGAAGAGATCATTGTGGGTAGTCTGGCCCTTCTAGCGGAACACGGTATGACGAGGGGGCTGCCCGGAAACAGTAACGGAGCGGGCGGGGCATCGGAAGTCTACGTCGCCCGAGCGGGACAACTTCTCGGCAGCATCCGAATTGCTGATGTTTTGCGGCCAGAAGCCAAGAATGCGGTTGCGGAAATGCGACAGATGGGTTTGAGGATTGTCCTGTTGAGCGGAGACACGCAAGCTGCGACTTCATCGGTTGGCCGCGACCTTGGAGTAGATGAAGCGGTGGGAGGACTCTTGCCCGAGGAGAAAGCGAAGCGGGTGGCTGAGCTGCGCAGCAAGGGGCGCAATGTCGCGATGGTCGGTGACGGAATCAACGACGCTCCCGCCCTAGTAGAGGCCAATGTCGGCATCGCCATGGGATCGGGAACCGACGTTGCTCGTGAGAGCGCGGACGTGATCTTGATCGGAAGCGATCTCTCGAAACTGGTCCAAACTTTGCGGCTTGCTCGACGTTGCCGCGGGATCATCATGCAGAACTTTGTGGGCACGCTGGTCGTGGACAGCATAGGAGTAGGAATGGCAGCCCTTGGTTTCCTGAATCCCCTTCTGGCTGCCTTTATTCACGTGACCTCAGAGTTGGCATTCATCCTCAATTCCACGAGATTGTTGCCCCGTGGTGCTCAATCCGGGCGATGAATCGGGGGATTGGAGCGAAGTTTGAGTTGTGGGTATGCAACTTGCTCAGGTGATCCAGAGTCGGAAAGCAAGGA
>DASZJS010000237.1:0-4557 GCA_035947935.1 Gemmata sp.
TTCTTGAGTGCCTCACGCAACAGACTCAGCCTCTCCGGATCGTCCTTCGCAGCGGCAACCAATTTCAGAAACTCGGTCAATTGGGTCTTCGTTGTGAGTTCGGTCGTCCCCTTCTCGGCTGCCGTCAATGCCTTGAGCAACCACCCGACTGGGATGGCAGGCGCATCCGGGAATTTCTTCGCAAGAGCCTCGGCCTGGGCCAGTAGATCGACTGCTAGAGCAGCCATTCGTTTCGGATCGGCTCGCAGAGTGTCGCTCACGGCCACCGCGGCCTTCGCGTCCTCGTTCAATTCGAGCAACACACCGACAAGGCGTTGCCTTGCCCCCGCATCGACAGGGTTGACATCGACGATTCGTTCCAGGTCTCCCCGGGCTTTCCGCCAGTCCTTGGCCCTGACTGCCCGTTCCGCCCGAAGGAGCAGCACAGCCCGATCGAATGGTCCTTTTTCGACAGCGATATCGAGCTCCGCCAGCGCAGCTTCGGGATCGAGCATCTTCGCCCGGCAGAGCCGGGCTGGGACGCAACCAGGATCGAATGACACCGCTCTGTCGCAATCGCGTTTTGCTTCGGCAACCCGACCAAGTACACGGTTCTCTTCCCCCTGTCGAGCCAGTCCCTGGGCTAGAGCGACGGCAATTCGGTGTGGCAGATTCTCGATTCTCGCGAGCAGGCCGATCGGAGTGTGGGGCGAGCGATCCGTCAGTGCGACATCGAGGAATATGGCGATTTCTTCGGCGGTAACTGCATATCCGACCTGTTGCGTGGATTCCTTCGCGGCCAACACGCCCACCAACTCGCCCTTACCGTTCAACAGCGGTCCACCGGGCGAACCTGCCTGTGCCGGTAGCTGACAAACGATTGCAGAAACCCGTTTCGCCTTCTCGCCGGGCGCGATGGCGATGATGCCGCGCTGACGAACGACACCGGACGCATAAACCCAGGCGAACTCAAGTCCGCTGGGGTGATTCATGGCATGAATGCTATCGCCTGGAGTCAGAAGCCGCGTTGCCAGAGGAATGGGATGGATGAACTGCGGCGATGAATCGAGCCGGAGCAAGGCAAGGTCGCGATCGGGATCGTGTGCCAGCACCACACCGCTCCGCCAACACCCTCGAAGAGCTAATCCAACAGAATCCTTGTATGCAGCACGTTCTCCCACCCAGCGGTTGCCTTCGCGAATTGGAAATCCCACTCCGGCACGATCGCCGCGGGTTAAGCCTTTGCCGCACGTCAACACGAGGTCTTTCTCGATCAGCACTCCGGCAAGGTGAATATCGGTTGCGGTTGGACGAACCCAGACCGTCGCCCGCATCAACGATTCCACCACTTCCGATGTCTGGGGCAACTCCGGTTTCTCTTTCGCGGGCGGGTCGAGTAGTCCGGCAAACTGGCGAATTTCGGCCGCCGAGATTGCGACCGCTGCAAGGGGGCACTGTCGCCGCAGGGCCGATGCCATGCCGACCAGTTCCCCTCGCTCATCGAAAACCGGTCCACCACTGTCACCCTCTTCAGTTGGCAACTGACCGATGACAGCCATCGCGCTCGCCGCCAGTTTCTTTCCACGCCAGAAGTAACCATCTGAGAGGCGGCCGGTTACACGAACTGGTCCGGTTGTGAGGTTCCACACGGTATCGAGATCGAGTCGGTTACCGATCGCGCGGAGCGGATCGCCGGGCGATGGCAGACCGCGCGCGAGTGTGACGGCGCGAGCGCCGATTGGTAGAGATTCGAGTTGGAGAATTGCCAGATCGAGTTCATCGGACGTCTTGAGAACCTTTCCTGTGACGAGGAGTCCGAGTTCCCGCAACTGGAGTCTATTACCCAGGTAGGTCTGGCGATCCGTTACGAGTTCGCCATCGCGAACCCAGGGGAAGATCACATCCACCTTGGTGCGATCGGCAACGAGGTGGCGGCAGGTCACAAGTAGCTTCTTGTCGGTATCGAGAACGAACCCTGTCCCGGCTCCATCGTTCTCGGCACGAACCCAGGCGCAGGAGACGAGAGTGGGCGGTAGTGCCTGACCGCGTGCGGTATTTATCGCACCCACAACCAGGATTCCGCCCAGTCCGAACGCCAAACAGCACCGCATTGCGATTACTCCCTGGAAACCTCGTCCACGCCTGTAGCTTTGCATAATCTCCTCTTGAAAGCGCGACTTCCTCTTCCTAAATTGCGGATGATGAATTCTCCGCGGGTGTAACTCAGTGGTAGAGTACCTCGTTGCCAACGAGGTTGTCGTGGGTTCAAGTCCCATCACCCGCTCTTGACCTAAACTCTATCTGCCGAAACGTTTTACGTTTACCCCGGGATGCACCGGGCGCGGCTTCCTAACGACGAATTCTTTGGAATCGCTCCAAAGAATTCCTAGGAAACCCGCCAATGGCCCGATCCCGAAAACCCACTCCATCCTACCTGTTCCACAAAGCCACCGGCCGAGCCCACGCCGTGTGGACCGATGCAACCGGGGCGCATCTTCAGAAGTTGCTGCCTGGAAAGTACGACTCGACGGAATCTCGCACTGCGTTCGCCCAGCTTCAGCTTGAGATTGAAGCATCGCCCTTACAGTCGCCAGATATCCACTCGGAGAGAGTCAGCGTCAACGAGCTGATGTTGGCTTACATCGAACATGCCGAGCAGCATTATCGCGGCCCCGAAGGAAAGCCAACAGGGGAAACCCAGCACGTCAAGGTAGTGTGCCGATATGTCCGCGAACTGTACGGACACACACTCGCTGTTGAATTCGGCCCACTGGCGCTGAAGGCGGTCCGCCAGAAGTTCGTGAAGGCGGGGTGGTGCCGCCGATCCGTCAATCAGCAAATCGAACGAGTACGGAGGGCGTTCCGTTGGGCCGCTGGCGAGGAGTTGATCCCGTTCGAGGTCTATCACCGCCTCACTGCGGTATCAGGGCTTCAACGTGGTCGAACCGAAGCTCGCGAACCCGATCCAGTAAAGCCAGTCGATGACGCTATCGTGGATGCGACCCTACAGCATCTCAGTCGACACGTCCGCGGGCTGGTGGAGTTCCAACGGTTGACCGGATGCCGACCAGGGGAAGCCTGTCGGCTGCGTCGATGCGATATAGAAACAGGTGGAACCGTCTGGCTGTATCGGCCACCCCAGCACAAGGGAAGTTGGCGGGGAAAATCTCGAACTATCGCGATCGGTCCAAAAGCACAGGAACTGCTGAAAGAGTTCTTCACGGCGAACATCACTGACCATCTGTTTTCGCCGAGACGGGCCGTTGAGGAAGTCCGGGCCGTGCGAGCCAAGAACCGGAAGACACCTCGCTATCCCTCGCACCTTAAGCGTAACGCGACGAAGCGAAAGACAAATCCGAAGCGAACCCCTTCCGACCGCTATAACCGCGTCTCCTATGTGGTGGCGGTCGCCCGCGCCTGCGATCGCGCGTATCCTCCGCGGGGAGACCTGGCGCAACGGCCCTGTGAGACCACGGAGGCATGGAAAACCCGGTTGAAGCTCAACCAGCCGGTGGAACTGAGGGCATGGCAGAAGGCCCATAGATGGAGTCCAAACCAACTGCGTCACAGCTATGCAACGAAGGTGAGGAAGGAACATGGTCTCGAGACCCCTGGGGTCCGCATCTCTTTTGCATTGCACCGTCTGGGGGTGACACAGGGGGAACCTGATGGGCCGGATGAGGATGAGATACGCGCGCGCTCCAACCAGAACAATGTGCGCCGACAATCCCACGGCCCTGGACCTTTTATATTCGTCGCACCTTCAAGACCAGGAGAAGCCGGACATGCGCACATCACACTCCACCTCATCCTGCACCCGCGGCATCAGGTACGTGCCGCTGCGCTCGCACATATCGAGCAAAGCCCCGAGGGCGACACCGCTTGGCTTGTGCCGCGTAGTAGAAGTGTCATTGCCGAGTATCGAAACGCGTTGTTGAGCAAGGCTTCCAACGTATGGCAACCCGCGGTTGCACGGTTGAGCGATGTTCTGGAAGAAGACTTCCTCTTGAATATGGCAGCATATCGTCAGTGCGTGGTGGTTGGCCTCGGAGCGGAAGAACTTGTGTATTGGGGGCGGATCATACGACCCGGGCTCTCGCTCTTCGCTTCCGTGCCTGATACATGGTATGCCGCTCCAACCCCAAGCACCTGGCAGGAAGAAATCAACGTGATGGTGCATGATTCGGGTTCTCTTAGGGAATGCCTTGACCGCTACCTGAAACGGTTCGGTCATCTACCACTCGCCTCCCCTTTCTCCGCGGGTGCCTGCGTGAGGAGTTGGGTCGAAGCTCGTGGTGGATCCGACACGGTATGGGGTGAGGTTTGGGACTGGGCAAATGAAACCCTTGATCCCCTCAGGCGTTACCACGCGGTCCAAGTATTCCTCGAATGCCCATACGTGACCTCTGAGTCAAGGCGGAAGGAAGCGTGGGATGCAGTAGCCGACGTCCTCTCTTGGGCGAGACTGCGGACGGATTCGACAAACCCATATGCGACTGGCTGGGAGTTGCGAGTAGAACTCGCAAGGCATTACCTTGGCCATCTCGAACTCTATGCGATCGATCAACCTGGTGACCG
>DASZJS010000238.1:0-6416 GCA_035947935.1 Gemmata sp.
CCAGAACCACAAGAGCAATAAATGGTGGGGCTCGCAAAGCCTCGACCCACCCTACAAGTCAGGCAAAGATGAGGCACATACTTTTTGGCAGGTATTCGGGACCGTTCATCGCTCTCGGCGGTCTCCTCGCGCTCGCGTGTCTGGCGAGTACCTGGTACATCAATCGCCTTCAATCCGACTTGGCGCGGGCAGTGCGACACGATGTTGCCCGGATGGAAGCCGCCGAGCAACTTCAGATTCTCCTCCGCCAACTTCGATTGCACGCACTCGTTGTCACCGCTGCACCAACCGCAACTCGACACAAGATCGTCGACGACGACCGCCGACAATTAGCCGAAGCGCTGGCAATTGCCCATCGCGAGTCCGAGTCCGAGGACGATCTCCAGTTAATTAATACTATCGAGCAGAGCTACGACAAATACGATGCCGGGCTCAAGGCCGATACCATCCCCGCAGACAGGATTTTGACAAGCAAGGATCTCATCCGATGGTCGGACGCTCACCCGATTGAGGGTTTGCTGGTGCCCTGCCGAGAATTGGCCGACCGACAGCGCGACCAGATGGCCTTGAGTCTGGAGCGAAGCGATACGCAGACAACTTGGGCCGGCCGGGTGTTGCTCGGGCTCGGACTTGCCGGTGCGCTTGGTGGGCTCCTGGCCGGATACGCAACCGCTCGTGGGTTGAATATTCGAGCGGCTCATTTGTCCGTCCGCGTTCGGGCTGTGCAAGCGCAACTCGACCAGGAAGTCGGTGAAATGACGCTCGACACCCAACAAATCGGCGATCTCGATATTCAGTTGGATCGAGTGATTGGGCGCGTGAAAGAAGTCTGCCAGCGGCTCCAGGACCAGGAACGCGATCTGCTTCGTGCGGAGCAACTGGCAGCGGTGGGGCATCTCGCCGCTGGGCTTGCCCACGAGATTCGCAATCCGCTAACCGGAATCAAGTTCCTGGTCGAGGCTGCACTCCGCCCGACAAACCCATCCCCGCTCGATGCAGAGGATCTCCGACTCATCCGGCAGGAAATTATCCGGATCGAACGAACCATCCAGGGACTCCTCGACTATGCCCGTACGCCTCCACCCAATCGCCATCGTCTCGACTTCCGCGACCTGGTAACAGAGGCAGCCGGGATCGCTCGGACCCGAGCCGAAGCCAAGCCAGTCGATCTCCGCGTCGAAGTTCCTTCCAATCCTCTCCCTGCCAACGTAGACCGCGACCAGATTCTCTCGCTCCTCACCAACCTGATCTTCAACGCAATCGAGGCGGCACCACCCGGTAGTCGCGTCGAGATTCGGGCCAGCGCTGCGGAGGGAATGTTGCGGGTCGAGGTGAGCGATGGAGGACCGGGTATCGACCCGACGATTGCCGATCGACTCTTCACGCCGTTTACCACGACCAAGGCCACCGGCACGGGGCTTGGCTTGACGATCGCCCGACGAGTTGCCCGGGACCACGGCGGTACACTTTCTGCAACCAATCGTCCGGAAGGCGGGGCATGTTTCCGCGTCCTCTTCCCGACAAAAGGAGCCCCATGAAGCTCTTGGTCGTCGATGACGAACCGATCATCTGCCACTCGTTCCGGCGGGTACTCACAACCCCGGAGGTCGAGGTACTTACTGCTGGGACAGTTGCCGAGGGCTGGCGACGGTTCGAGCTGGAAAAGCCGGATGTGCTTGTCCTCGATTTGCAACTTCCCGATGGGTCCGGACTAGATCTTTTCGCGCGCATTTATCAGTCAGACCCGAGAAGACCCGTCATCTTCGTTACCGCCCACGGAACAACCGAAACGGCGATCGAAGCGATGAAGCTCGGTGCATTCGATTACCTCACCAAGCCACTCGATCTCGAACAGATGAGTGGGATACTCGGTCGTGCGTTCGATGCCGCCCGTTTGATGCGCGATCCAGCCATCCTCCCAGATGACCCCCGAAGCGACAGGATCGTTGGCCGCACACAAATCGTCCAGGAAATGTGCAAACAGATCGGCCGGGTTGCTGCCCAGGATGCAACCGTCCTGATTCTGGGAGAGTCGGGAACCGGGAAGGAACTGGTCGCTCGCGCTATCTATTCGCACAGCAAACGGACCACCAAACCGTTCCTGGTCATCAACTGCGCTGCGATTCCGGAGAATCTCGTCGAATCGGAATTGTTTGGCCACGAACGGGGCGCGTTCACGGGAGCCGACCGTCAAAGGGTGGGCAGGTTTGAACAATGCGGAGATGGGACTGTCCTTCTGGATGAGATAGGGGACATGCCGATGAGCGCCCAGGCCAAGATGCTCCGACTCCTGCAGGAGCAACAATTCGAGCGGGTCGGAGGGAATCAGTCAATCACCACGCGAGTTCGCATTTTGGCTGCCACAAACCAAAATTTGGAACAACTCATCAGCGTGGGGAAGTTTCGGAGCGACCTGTACTACCGCCTCAAGGTAATCACGATCCAGGTTCCTCCCCTTCGCGATCGGAAAAACGATATCCCGGAACTCGCCTATCACTTCCTGTTCCGTTATGCCCGTGAGACCAATCGGGATATTCGCGGGTTTACACCCGAAGCTATCGACCTGCTTCAACAATACGACTGGCCTGGGAATGTGCGGCAACTTCAAAACAGTATCCAGTCGGCCGTCTGCCAGATGGCCGGGCGAACGATCCTGCCTGCCGACCTCGCTGACCTGCCGGTGGCAAACGCGGTTCCTGCTACTCCCCTGCCGGTTCGCCCTGTGTTGGCTGAGGGGCCAGCCGCGTTCGACCTTGTGGGAACAATCGAGGCGATGCTTCGCGATGGGGGAAAGGAAGTCTACTCGCGGGTCGTTGCGCTCGTGGAGCGAGAACTGGTTACCCGAGCTTTGCGCTACACGCACGGACGCCAGGCTCAGGCGAGTGAGTTACTCGGTATCAACCGGGCAACCCTCCGGTACAAGCTCCGCGAAATGGGTGTCTCGCTCGACAAGGTTGTGTCCGAGCGAAGCGAACCGCCAGAAGAGTGAGAGTGTACGCGGTCATTACGCACATCGTGCTGGAACGCGGTCCAGGGTCGCATCGTGCAACTTGGGGAAGCATTTTCATCCCACGCTCAGACCAACGAGGATGTCGTATCCCGCGTGCGCTCCCACTGCGATTCCAAACCCGCGTGTGATGAACAGCAGAGTGAAGAACAGCCCTGCCATGGTGCGGAAAACGAAATAGTCTGCTCGCATCGGTTCCCCATAGGGACCAATGTGGTGGGCCGCTGCAAACGCCAGGGCTCCGCACGCCGCAGCGAGAATCAAAGCAATGATCACCGGCAACCGGATCACCCGTAACACCGTGTAAAGCCCAACAAATAGCCCGAGCCGAAACAGCACTTCCTCGTAAATCCCCGCCCCGATGAAAGTGAGTATCCGCGCCATCGGCGCGGTCTGAACTGTGATCTGGAGTTTGACCCCAAGGAGATCGATAATCGGCCCGAAGTTTCTGCTGAATTGCCACAACACAAATGCAAACAGACAACTCTCAAATGCCATCCCAAAAAATGTCGTGATGGGATCAGTCGGACGATCCGACCACCGCCACCAACTCCACACCAGCATCACCAGAATGACCACTACGGGCGCAGCCAGCACTTGCCCCACGCCAAACAGATCGAGCCCCCACCGCAGCCACGCATCGGCCCCATTCCTGACCTGGCTCGCGCGATCGGCTCCCAACCACCACACCCCGCCTTCATACGCTGCAAGAAGCGGTGTCAGGAACAGCAGACTTGCCCACGGATGGCGCGTGGCAGAGAAGTATGTGGACATGGAATTGCAAATCTGTGGTTGTGGATTGAGCAACGATGAAAGTCTGGATTCCGGGAGGCTCACCCCTCCCAGAAACTGCTAACCGTAAATCACACTAACTCCGGATAACGGCCTCCGAGCAACCTTCGCCGCTGGTCCGCGGCCAAAGCCCGAAGGATTCCGCCCCGGTCAGCCGTCGCAAGATCGAGGTGTTCCGGGTGTGGGAGGAGCGTTTCGTCACTATTCGACAGCACCGCAATCACAGGGCGGCCAGGAGCGCGTGGGTCTGATGGGTTCGGATGATTTGCCACCACCACACCAACCCGCCCATCGGTCAATTCGACAACCGCACCAACAGGGTAGAACGACAGCCGCACCAAGATCGCTGCGGAATCCCGATCGAGCAGGCCATGCTCGGCGAGGAGGAGAACCTCGGTCAAAGCAGCCCGACCATCCCGCGCGGGACGATAAGGTCGGTTTTCGTTCAGAGCTGCATACACATCGGCAACTGCGAGCAATCGGGCAAGGTTGGGGATCGTCGTGCCCCGCAGTCCCGACGGATAACCCGTTCCGTCTACCCGTTCGTGGTGAGAACTGACAGCAGCCGCCAGCGGAGCAATCTCGGGGAAACACCGCAGGATCAATTCCGCGCCAATCTGGGCGTGTGTATCCACCAGTCGCCGCTCGTCTGATGGGAGGCCACCCGGTCTGGCAAGCGTGGCAACAGGAATGGCGGTCATCCCGCAATCGATCAACAGAGCACCAACAACCGCAAGAAGGGGTCGGCTCTGACACTCGGGATTAAAAGGAACGAGTCGAGCAACCACCTGGGCAACATTGATCGCGTGCGAAGCAAGATAACGCACCGGTGCCGGAAAACCGACGGCTCCCGAATGCGACGAAACCGAATCGACCAGCGTCTGGAGGAACCGGAGTGGCTGGGCATTCCGCGCATCCTCAAGCAGTTCCTCGGCAAGGGCCGCGATTGCAGTCAAACCCACCGGAGCCCCAGTACTCATCGACGCGTAAACGGATGCAAGTCGATCGATTCGATCGGCATCAGTTCGCCGACGAATGAGCGTCCGCTCCTGTATCGTGAGTCGTTCTTGAACGACCCCGAGCAGCCCTTCGAGCCCTTCGCACTGCTTCAACTGAGCCAGAGGTGAGTTGGGGAAGGACTGAGCAACGCGGATCGCGGAATCCGCGACGGCTATGGTTTCGCGATGGTAGTCGATCAGCGGGTCCGGCCCTTCTGCCCCAGCCAATCCAAAAAGCGGATCGGTCGCGATGGCACGTTGCCGGTCGATGAGTTGCTTGGCCATGATGAGCAGGCGGCGAGCACGATCGGTCAACTGCGGCGGAGGCGGCCCCTCCGCCACTTCAGAAACGCCAACGATCTGTTGGAGCTGGTGTCGGAACACCTCGGCTTCGGAAACGATCGCGGAATCCTCACTGGCTTCGAGTGCCACTGCCTCCGGAATCAGCGATTGCACAGCTTCAAGTCGCTGCCGAAACGCGGTGATGCGATCCAACAGACCCCGCGTATCGCTCATGTCAGTCCCCACCATCGGACAATCTCCCCCTATCGGGAGATCGACTAGCCCAGGTGTGAACTTGAACCGATTTTGTGGAAATCGTCGAAAATCTGGGTCGAAAGGAATGCACAATTAGAAAATATGGGAACTGGAATGCTTGGAGAAACGGGGAGTCAGCCCAGCTTATTCTTCTCCTCAAAACGCGCGGAGGTGTGCTTCTTCCCCGACTTCCCAAAATGACTCAATCCGACGTATCTTCACTCTTCGTAACCCTTCGGGTGTGCGTTGTGCCATCTCCATGCAGTTGTAACAATCGATTCCAGGTCGGTGTATTTTGCTTCCCACCCGAGTTCTTTCCGAATCTTACCCGCATTTGCTACTAACACGGGAGGATCGCCCGTTCGCCGCGGCGCTTCCTTCACAGTAATAGACTTCCCAGTCACTGCCCGCGCGGTTTCGATCACTTCCCGCACGCTGTACCCACGACCGATCCCGACGTTGTACGCCAAACGCGACCCCGGCCCTACTTTCTCCAGGGCTAAAATGTGTGCCGCAGCCAGATCATCGACGTGGATGTAATCCCGCACGCACGTTCCATCGGGGGTCGGATAGTCGGTACCGAGTATCTCAACGTGCGGTCGCTGGCCGAGTGCCACTTGCAGAACGATTGGGATCAAGTGCGTTTCGGGGTCGTGATCTTCGCCGATCGTGCCATCCGGAGCGGCCCCCGCTGCGTTAAAGTACCGAAGCGCACAAAACCCAAACGGATAAGCCGCGGCGTAGTCGAACAATACCCGTTCGACCGCCAGTTTCGTGTTCCCGTAGGGGTTGATCGGCAACTGCTTTTCGTCTTCGACGATTGGGACGGCGGTCGGGGTGCCATACGTTGCACAGGTACTGGAGAAAACAAATTTCTGGATACCGTTCCGCCGACAACGTTCGATGAGGTTCAGGGTGTAGATCAGATTCGTTGTGTAATACGTTGCTGGATTCTTGACCGACTCCCCAACGAGTGCCAGGGCGGCAAAGTGGATCACTGCTTCAATTCGGTTGACCACAAGCAGATGATCGACGTGGTCGATGTCGCGCAGGTCGCCGACCACGAGCCGCTCTGCCGGAAC
>DASZJS010000239.1:0-6837 GCA_035947935.1 Gemmata sp.
CGCAGGGAAAGCCGCCGAGCAATTACTGCGGCAAACCGTCCTGGCGATCCGGATGTGGCAGCCGGAGGTGATCATTGCAGATGCGGTTGCTGTGGATGCAAATCCGGCCGATGTCCTGGTTCTACACGCTGCAAAAGAAGCGTTCAAGCAGGCTGCCGACCCAAACTGTTTCCCCGAGCAATTGACAACGCTCGGCCTCAAACGGTGGGAGGCGAAGAAGCTCTATGCCCTGACCTCGCAACCCCAGAGCGCTCAGGTACGACTCGATCAGAGCGTTTACTCTGCTGCGCTTGCGGACTCCCCTCGCGACTTTACCGAACATGCGATTCGCATTCTCGCAGACGATTCCGCCGTGGTGGATCGCCGCTGTTTCACCCTGGTTGCACACAGGCTCCAGGATGCGGAAAAGCACGCCAACCTGATGGATGGTATCTCACTCGTCCGCAACGGGCCTGCCCGGCGGGCGGAGGACGTCGGCACGTTCGATCCGACAACGGCCGAGGAGAAGAAGAAAGCAGCACAAACTCGTCGGCATCTGGAGACTCTCGCTGCGGTCAGCGATCCCGAGATGGCGGGACCGGGCAAAATGATGGGCCTGTTGGGTATCGAATTGAAGAAGCTTCCCGATGATACCGCGGCTCGCACTGCCCACGCTCTGGCCAGCCGCTTTGCCCGGGAAGGCAAGTGGGCCGAGGCGCGCGAAGTGTTCGGAATTCTGGCATCCCAATACCCTGGACACCCGCTGGCCATCGAGGCTTACCGCTGGCTCGTCCGCTATCACGCCAGTTCCGAGGCCCGTCGCCGCACCGAAATCCAGCAAAAACTATTGCTCCAAAGCGTCTCTTTCGAGTCGGCATCCGGATTGTCCCCGAGCCTCCGTCTGACAAGCGGCTCAGTCGCGCAGGCGGGCGGCCCGACCGTTCAGGAGGACTCGTACCACTTGTATAGCCCGGAAGCGATCCTCCAGTGGCATCAGTCGTGTCTCGATTTGGAACCGAAACTCACTGCGCTTGGGCCGCTTCACTCCCACGATCCGGCTGCGTGGCTCTGCTTCCTGGCTGCTCGCCGGCAAGTTGGTCGGCATGCGGATGCGATTACCTTCATCCGGGACTACTTCAAGTACACTCCCAATGCCGCTGCGGTGCCTCCTGGCACCGATCCGTGGCGGGATTGTCTGGCTGCGGAATTGTGGATGACTGATCGCAGCCTGATTTCCACGCAACCGAAGCCGCTTGGAGTGTGCCGACACACGGAGCTTCGCCCCATGCTGGATGGCAAGCTCGACGATGCCTGCTGGCAAGACCTGAAGCCGCTCTCGCTATCTGTTGTCTGCGCTGCCGCCGACAAGCCCGATGAGATGAAGGCGTTCGGAGATGCCTACAAGACGGAATCGCGCTTCGCCTTCGATGAACGATTCCTGTATATCGCCGTGTCGTGTACTCACCCGGCTGGGCAGAAAGTGGAACCGGTGGCAAAGCGAACGCGGGATGCTGACATGACAGGTCACGACCGCGTCGATATCCTGCTCGACCTCGACCGCGACTATCAGACGTACTACCGGTTCCAGGTCGATCACCGCGGATGTCTGGCCGAAGACTGCTGGGGCGACAAGACCTGGAACCCAAAATACTTCGTGGGGTTCAACGCCACCGATACCGGCTGGACTGCGGAATTTGCCATTCCGCTCATCGAGTTGACAGGCGATCGGCCGTCACACGGTCGGGTGTGGGCCATGAATGTCTCCAGGATAGTGCCAGGTAAGGGTATCCAGGCCTGGAGCGGGCCAGCCGATGATACCCCGCGACCCGAAGGCATGGGCTTGCTGCAATTCCGGGCCGATCGGTGAAGATAGAACGAGCCGGAAATGCGCCGAACGAGCCGGAAGCGTGAGCGACGGACAACAACGTCGCTCACGCTTCCGACTCGTTCGGCAAGGCCCTCACTTATTCAGCACTTCATCCAAATTCATCAACTCGTTGACGAGCATCGTTCAGGTGCGGGTTCGATCGGAATTCGTCAGCACCTGTTGAACCCGTTCCACATCCAGTTCCAAGATGGCGGCGATCTCCTCAGCAGCCATCTTCTTGGCTGCCATCTTAGCAATTGCCATGGCGATGCCTTTCTCGATCCCTTCTTGCAGGGCTTCTTGGTAGACGCGGCTTTCGCGAATGTCATGGACTTGCAACATGGTTTGAATCTCCTCCCGACTCAAGCGGGGTAGCTTGTAGATGATCACCGTCTCGATCAATTCTATCAGATCGGTTCGCAGCGCTTCAGCAACGATTTCCGTCTTGACGCGCGCAATGAGTTCACGGGCTGTCACGGGAGCATGGCTTTCCGTCTGACGAATCAAGTACAAGATCGACAAGCCCAATGGCGCGTTCTCCAGTTCCACCATCTCATCCAGATAGAAGCGCCGAATCAGCCCGGCTTCCAGCAGAGGCTGATAGGGTGCGAGTTCCACAGGCTCCAAGGATTGGCTGGCGAACAGAACCACTCCGCAAAAAGGCTGGCCCGGCTCGTGCTGCTTCAGATAGGTATAGACCTTGACCAACAAGTCCGCAAATACACTGGGCAAGTAGTAGAATTGGACTTCCAAAAAGTACAATGGCAACCCCGGTTCTTTCGGCAGAAACACTCCATCGACTCGGTGGGACGTTTCTTTGAATTCAATGGCCTGATACTGATAGCGCGATGCCATTGCGCTGGCCGAGTCGGCGGACATCCCCAACAGGATAAAGAAGGTCTCTGGACTGGTTTCAAACAGCCGGTAGAAGATCGGGTCAGTAATCATGTGGCATGCGCAGATGGGTGGATGGTGCCAGGAAATGCGTCAGAGCAGATGATCGGCCTCCCAGGGAGTTCGTTTTTCTCAAGTTGGTTGTGAGAGTGGTCAGGTCTCTGATTCCCACCCGCAGAATGGCCCAAAGAACACGCCACCAGCTTCGACAAACCGCAGTATGTCGGCCTGCGGCGGGAAGTAATCAGGAAACTCCGGCCACGTCGACAACACGAACTCTTCCCACTTGAGTGGATCGAGTTGGTGAACCTTGCCGTCGACCAAGTCTTCGAACCCGAACCCCTGGCTCTTCAGTTTCTCGACTGCCAACCGTAGTGCTCCCAGGTATTCAGAGGCCGATACATAGCAATCGACCATGGCTCCGCGGAGGTGGGCGGGCATGTCGCAGCCAGGGCCAGGGCGAACCTTGACTGTACAGCGAAACAAGCTGTTCGCAGAAGCCTCTGACATTCGGTGCGCTCTTTTGCCCGACTACTTATTCAGCACTTCATCCAAATTCATCAACTCGTTGACGAGCATCGTCCAGGCTGCGAGTTCGACGGGATCGAGCATCGGGTTGACTTTCGATTCACCAAACCCGATCAGCTTCTTTGCCTCATCCGGCTTCGCTTTGTAGTTCGCCCGGAGGTCCACAAGCGAGTTCTTGACAATCGCCAGTTCCTGCGGTCGGAACGGACGCGCCAGCAGTTGCTTGGCTATGAATTCAATATGGGCGTCATCGTCTTTGCCAGCCTGGATTGCATGCTCCGCCAGCACTCGTGAAGCTTCTACAAACTGGACATCGTTGAGTGTGAGCAGCGCTTGGATCGGCGTGTTGGTACGTTCCCGACGTACCGCGCACGTTTCGCGATTTGGAGCATTCAACACTTCCATCGAGGCCGGGGGGGCCGAACGCTTCCAGAACGTGTACATGCTCCGTCGATACAGACTCTCACCATTATCGCGGCGATAGTCCCGCGTGTTGCTGCCGATCATCGCCACCGCTTCCCAGACCCCCTCGGGCTGGTACGGCTTCACGCTCGGGCCACCGAGCTTACGGATTAGCAGGCCGCTCGCTGCCAGCGCCTGGTCGCGGACCATTTCGGCATCCATTCGGAACCGTGGACCACGCGATAGCAAGCGGTTATCGCGATCCTTCTCCAGCTTTTCTTTTGTCGCGACGGCGGCTTGTCGGTATGTGGTCGAGGTCACAATCAGCTTGAAGAATCGCTTGATATCCCAGGCAACGGCATCTTCGCAGCAAATGCCACAAGTCGGCTCGCGGAACTCGCACGCCAGCCAGTCGAGCAGTTCGGGATTACTCGGCAGTTCGCCCGTGATGCCAAAATCGCCGCTGGTCCGCACGAGACCTGTGCCGAACACCTCCTGCCAGAAACGATTCACCGTCACCCGCGTGGTCAGCGGATGCTCCTTCGCAAGCAACCACTTCGCCAGACCAAGCCGGTTCCGGGGCAGGTCGGCTGGAAGCGGCGGAAGCGACTTTGGCGTTTCTGCTTTTACCGGGTCGCGTCGTTTGTCGTAATCGCCGCGGAAGAGGATGAACGCGCCCGGCTCGCCTTTACGCTCGCTCATAACGTGGGCGATGGTGCCGCGTACCTTGATCCCCACGTCTTCGGTCTGAAGTTTGGCAATCTGGGCCTCGATATCGCGGCTTGGCTTGTCGAAGGTCGCGAGCCACCAGTCGAATGCAGTCGTGACCTCTGCTGGCGTGCGTTGAGGAGCGGCTTTCGCCACGGCATCGGCGGCAGCTCCATATCGTGCGAGTTGCTCGATCTCGGCCGGACTGAGAACGCGGTCGTAGAGTCGAACGTCCTCGATCAGATTCCCGAACAACCGCTCCGTATTGTGGCGCGAGCCGATGGTGAGTGGTACTTCCGTGCGGGTGGTGTTCTTGAGCGTGTCGAACTGGGTGGTGGTTGGCTGCTGCTGGCCGTTCATATATACCTTCACTCCGGCTTGCTTGCCCGAGCCATCGTAAACGATTGCCATGTGTGCCCACTGGTTGAGTGGCAGCGGGTTGTTCCCAACAACCTTGAGGGCATCCTCGGGGAACGCATTGATGATGTGCGTGCCGGGTTTATCGGCTTCGAGCCACAGATCCCAACCACGGTGCTTGTTCTTGGGGTCCATGCGGGCAATTACGGCACCCGTGGAATTTCGCCGGGTAATTTTCACCCATGCTGAAGCCGTGAATGGTTGCGTCCGGTCGAAGTCGCCCACATCGGGAATTGTGATCTGACTTCCTGTCTGCTTCACCTGAAGCGCTTTGCCCGTGCGCTGGCCAGGCCCCCACGCATACCCATCACCAATTGGTGTGGCCCGCAGTTGCCCATCCACCGCGAAGTGCGTTTGCGTGCCTTCGCCCTCCGTCAAGAGTGCGTGGAACTTGAGACCAACAAGCGGGTTCTTGATCAGCACGCTGGCGGGAGTGGCAGTGGCAAGCCACTTGTCGAAATCGGGTTTCGCGGCAGTTTTGCGGCCGGTCAGTTTTTCGCGAACCGCAGTGAGTTCCTTGGCAATTTCATCGAATCGCGTTCGATCTTCTCCCCGAGGAACAGGAATAATCGGCGGCGTGTTTTGGATGTTCCCATCCATCGCGTTCTGCGTGGTGTTGTTGAAGAACGCCGACAATGAGTAGAAATCGCGCTGGCTCACGGGGTCGAACTTGTGATCGTGGCATACAGCGCAACCAGTGGTGAGCCCCATCCATACTTGTGAAGTTGTCTCGGTGCGATCGCGAGCGTACAGAACGATATATTCCTCGTCGATCGCTCCCCCTTCACTGGTAGTGATGTTGCAGCGGTTAAACCCGGTGGCGACGAGTTGGTCGAGTGTTGGGTTGGGAAGGAGGTCGCCAGCCAGTTGTTCGAGGGTGAACTGGTCGAATGTCTTGTTTTGATTGAACGCCCGGATTACCCAGTCGCGGTACGACCAGATTTCACGGAAGTTATCCATGTGAATACCGTGCGTGTCGCCGTAGCGGGCGTAATCGAGCCAGTAGCGGCCACGATGTTCCCCCCAGTGCGGGGAATCCATCAGCTTGTCCACGTACTTCTCGTAAAGCACATCGAGCTTCTTGGGGTCGGCTGCCACCGCGGCGACAAGGGCATCCACATCGGCAGGGTCGGGTGGGAGTCCAGTGAGGTCGAAAGCCACACGCCGGGCAAGCGTCCGGAGATCGGCTTCAGGTGCGGGCTTCAAACCCACAGACTCCAGCTTCGCCAGGATGAAATTGTCGATCGGATTGCGAACCCAGGCCTTGTCCTTCACCTCGGGTGGCTTGGAGCGCGTGGGAGGGATGAACGACCAGTGCGGTTGATATTCCGCACCCTCGGCAACCCACTTCCGCAGCATCTCTTTCTGGGCCGGGGTGAGTGTCTTGTGCGATTTGGCCGGTGGCATCCGCTCTTCGGCATCCTCGGAAAAAATGCGTGCGATTAACGCGCTTTCCGTCGGCTTGCCAGGAACGATCACTTTCGCTTCAATCGCATCTTCCCGCCGATCGATACGCAGTCCTGCCTTGCGCGCTGCGCTATCGGGTCCGTGACAGGCGAAGCAGTTCTCCGCCAGGATTGGCCGCACATCGCGGTTGTATTCGAGAGTGCCTTTCGGCTTGGCGGCTACATCCCGCGGCATTGGAGCCGGATCGGCGGCGAAGGCCATCCGCTTAGCAAGGCCGGGGGTAACGAGAACCCCACCGAGTACAACGCACACAGCAGGGAGGATTCGGGAGAGTCCTCGGTACATCGGCGATTCCTCTTATTGAGAGTTCAATGTTTCATTCGCGAATGGGCACGTAACTCATTCTAAACGGTTCGCCAGAGCCTCGGTGACCAATCGCTGCCTGATCCGCAGATTGCCATGAAAAGTGTTGGTCAGGACAGCCTGGACAATCGCCTGCCTGTGCAAGCCGCGGATGAGCGGAGAATCGACAGGTAGACAATCCTGCATTGCTGGCGTGTGTTCGGGCGGGATGGTTAGCCTGGAGGCTAATTTGATGCTACCGGCCAGTTTCAAGCGGGGCAACGGGATTCCGG
>DASZJS010000240.1:0-8536 GCA_035947935.1 Gemmata sp.
TCGTATATCTGGCAACCGACACAACCTTGAATCGTGATGTGGCCCTGAAGGTGCTGCAGGAGAGGTTCGGCCCGGAGTCAGGAGCAGCCCAACGGTTCGTCGACGAAGCCCACATCACAGCCAAGTTACAGCATCCAGCAATCCCACCGGTCCACGATCTTGGAACTCTTCCCGATGGCCGTCCATTCCTGGCTATGAAGCTCATCAAGGGCGAAACCTTGGCCGACCACCTCGCCGATCGCACTGATCTCGGCCATGGCAGCAGTCGATACATTGCGGCTTTTGAGCAAATCTGTCAGGCACTCGCCTATGCCCACGACCGTCGAGTTATCCATCGTGACCTCAAGCCAGCTAACATCATGGTGGGTTCTTTCGGTGAAGTGCAGGTGATGGATTGGGGGCTCGCCAAGGTACTGGGCAACCGACCAGCCGGAGCCGTGGCGGACCCGGACGAAACACATGGCGTGACTGAGATCCGCTCGACCCGTGATTCCGATGGGCCGGAAACGCAGGCGGGTAGTGTCCTGGGCACCCCGGCGTTCATGCCTCCCGAGCAGGCGGTTGGGGCAATCGGGAAGATCGACGAACGCAGTGACGTATTTGGACTCGGGGCCATACTCGCTGTCATACTCACGGGACAACCGCCTTATTCCGGCAACGACGAAGAGACGACTCGTGTGCTGGCCGCCCGTGGGAAGGTCGACGATTGCTATGCCCGATTAGACATTTGCGGAGCCGACCCCGAACTGGTCGCTCTCTGCAAACGATGCTTGGCACCGGAGAAGGTGAACCGCCCTAGGGATGCGAGCGAAGTGGCAATTGCAATAGCGAACCTACGGGCGGCGGCCGACGAACGTGCTCGGCAGGCAGAGTTGGATCGAGTTAAAGCCGAGGGTGAAAAAGCCGCAGTCGAAGCCAGGTCGGCTGAACGGCGGAAGCGACGGCGCGTGTGGCAGGGGGCGGTTGTCATGTTGGCCGTTCTGGTAACCGGCGGCCTGGGAACGGTGCTGTCGGTACAACGGCGAGCAAATGCAGACCTGGCCAATAAGAACGTGGAACTGGCCGAAGAACAGGCCAAGGTGGAAGCACGGAACCATCAACTGGCCGATGAGCAGGCCAAGGTGGAGAAACGCTTCGAGCTTGCTCAGAAGGCGATCGCCAAGTTGCACAGCGGCGTCAGCGAAGACCTACTGCTCAAGAGCGATCAGTTCAAGGAGTTACGGAACCAATTGCTGAAGGAAGCGGCCGGTTTCTACGGGGACCTGGAAAAGCTGCTGGAGGGGCAGACTGACGTTAAATCGAAGCGTTTGCTGGGGGCAGGGTATTTTCAGCTCGGCCAGTTGACAGGGAATATCGGCTTCAAGCCGGAAGCGCTGAGATTACACAGCAAGGTCTAGCGTTGCGACGGGAACTCGCTACGGTCGCAGGCGCAGATGTAGAGACAAGGCTTGACGTGGCCCGCAGCCTAGGTGCGGTGGGCTTACTGTTATTGTATGCGATGGGCGACACGGATGGGGCTTTGCGTGCCTTTGCGGAGCAGCAGGACATGACCTCAGCGCTGGTGGCGGAGTTTCCTAAAGAGGCTGTTTATGTCGTCCTGGCCCAGAACCTCAGTTACACAGGTTTGGCGCTCAGGCAGATGGGGAAATCGGCGGAGGCGCTGGGCACCATCGAGAAGGCCGTGGCCATTCTGCTGAAGCTTGCAGAGGCCGACCATGCCGCAACAGAGGTCCACTATGAACTGGCCTCAAGCCTGGGAATGTCAAGCATATTGCTCTGGGATCTGGGGAAGTGGGAGGAGGTGTTTGCGGCGCTCGAAAACGCGCGTGCGATACTGGAGAAACTGGCCGAGGCCAACCCCGGTATAACCCGCTTCTGGTACAGGCTGGGGTACATCCACAATAACATCGGCAGTACGTTGTTCGATGAGGGGAAGCAAGCTGAGGCTCTTGCGTCTCATGAGAAAGCTCGTGCCATCCTGCTCAATCTGGCGGACACCCACCCCGCCGTCACCCAATTCCAGAGCAGCCTGGCCATGAACCAACTTAATATCGGCCTGGCGCTGTCTGAGTTGGGGAATCCGTCCGAGGCCATGGCAGCCCTACAGAGAGCGCTGACCATCTGGCAGAAGCTGGACAAGGCCAATCCCACTGACATCCTAGTCAAGCAACAATTGGCTCAGTCCTACAACGCAATCGGCGAACTACAGGCGCTAATTGGCAGGCCGGGAGACGCGCTGAAATCTCATGAGAAGGCACGAGACATCCTGATAAAACCAGTCGAGGTCCACACGGCCTCCCACACGCTGCAGGGCGTACTGGCAACCAGTCTTTACAAAACCGGCCTGTTACTATCGGCGACGGAGAAGCCAACGGAGGGTCTGGCGTCTTGCCAACAGGCACTGGCCATACGCCAGAAACTGAGCGACGCTCAACCCGAACTCACCTGGTTGCGGAGCGAATTGGCGGGCACTTTTTTAGCGCTTGGCATTGTGCAGCGTCGCGCGGACCGGCCCGCGGAGGCTGCCGTCGCCTTCCGCCATGCGATCTCGCTACTTCATGAGTTGCCAACTCTCACGCCTCGGAACCTCTATAGCTTGGCCTGCTGCCACACCCAACTCGCCGGGGTCGCCGCCGAGGCCGGATCGGGCCTGACGGCCGAACAGGGAGTGGCAGAGGCCGCGCGGGCCATGACCGTACTGAGCAAGGCCGTCGCCACTGGCTATGGCGGCATTGCCCACCTCCGAGCAGATGTTTACCTCGACGCAATTCGGCCTCGCGAGGATTTCCAGAAACTCTTGAAGGAACAGGAAGCGAAGGCTCCGAAAACGCTGGAACTTGCCCCGCCACCGCGAGAGAAGTGACTGTAGCCCGAATCATTTCTGCGATCGGTTTTCGCCCGCAAGCCGGTTTATGTGTTAACGGGGCATCATCTGCTCGACCGCCGATCGTATGCCGGATGTAAGAAAGTCCGATAAGGTCCGATCTGCTCTGCTAATCATGGCCTGGCCTGCCACGGACTGGGGATGGCAACGTCGCCAAACGTGGCCCGCGAAATTCACGTCAGCGCAATTGTGCCAAGTGGAAACGTTTCCAGACCAAATCACCAAAATTCGCGATTTCCTAGGCGAAACTGATGAGTGCCGTTGTCAGAGGACGGAAAGGGGCCGTTCAGGAACTGGCACGCTTACTGGCAACATCACCAGGGCGGGAATGCCGACGAACGAACCATCCCGTTGCAGCAAGGTGATCCTGGGAAGTGCGCAAGCGAGCGGATTGTGCCAGGAAGTGCATCTGAACGGGTGATCAGACCGTCTCAGGGACTTGGTTTTTTTCAAGTCGGTTGGAGTAGAGAGCGGTTCGGCGGTCATGCGCCCTCACCCGCGATCTTCCTCGCGTCCGCATGCTCGAACCACTCGTTGGGCGGCACTCACGGTCGTGCTCACCCTGCGAAGTTCAATCCTGTAGTTTGATGACGACCGTGGCGGTCGTTATGGCAAGCTCCGGCGAGGCCACGAACGGTGCCCACTTCACGCGAAGAACCGTCCCGCCGACGAACTTCGGGTCTGGTAACTCGACGCCCTGGATCTGCTTCCCGATTTCCGTGTCGAGCTTCGGGTCATGACCCAAGATCAATAGCTTGACGGCAGTCTTGAGTCTCTCGAATGTATTCTGATTGACCGACAATTTAGTCGCATCAATCTGAGGCATGATTGCGGGACCTGGCAGGATTGCCAACTCGACATCCTCGCCGACCCTGGGGACCGCCGTCAACCAAGCTTCCTGCAGAGGATCGCCATGTTCGTTCACGAACACAACCATAACCAGGCCCTGTGTGGCCTTATATCTGTTCAACTGGTTGTCGTCCCCCGGGCGGCCCACTTGGACGTTAAGCCACTTGACGACAGCTCCGAAAGCGGCCGAGGTTAGCGGATCGATTGGCATCTTCTCCTCGTGTGTTGTTTCATGTGTGCTGTTGCCGTAGAGTCTGCCGCCGAACGAATAAGCTCACCGGCCCGGCCGCGACTCCAGTAGTGCATACGGACGACCGGATAGCAACACAAAACAAACTCCGTGGCCGGGTGCGGTGCAGCTATCGGTTCGGCGTGCCTTTACTGCCAGAACCACCACCACGGCTTGCCCGGCGGAACCTGATCCAGCGGCCGCTCGCCGCTGGCCAGAGCGGGATGCGACTGCGAGGAGCCGCCCTCAGTGTGCAGCGTCAGGTAGTACCCGCCTTGCTCTCGGAATGCCAAGTTGTTGCTCTCCACGAGCCGCAACTCAGCGTCCACCATGTCGGCGAACGTCGCCGCCACCTGCTGCGGCTCTCGCTTTGTCTCGGTCCACTGCATCGGCGGCCCGTCGAACCCGCCGACCGCGAGCAGGTACACGAAGGTGTAGCCCTGATGCGACAGGAACACCACCGCCTTGTGCGGGAGGCTCAGCGCCGGGTCGGTCTCCACCAGCAACGCCAAGGCATCGGCCCGGAACTCCTCGAACTCGGTGATCGTGGCCACGTGGCTGCCCCGGAACAGTTCGCCGGGCGACTTCGCCATCTCCCGAAGATACTCGCGGAATACCGCCGGGAACTGAACGCCTAGCCGTGCCTCAGCGTCTGCTACCTCCGGCTCGGAATACCCGACGAAGGTAGTCAGCCGCTGGTAGTGCTGCTCGATCAGATGGCGTGGCGTGTCCCGGAAGACGTATTCCGGCGTCTCGGCCAGCAGGACGAGTCGCCGCTTCCACCCAGCGATGACCGGAGCTGCATCCACTTGCCAAGCCCTCTGCCGCCGAACAGATCGTCCCCGTTTGGATGGGACGGGTTTCCCTTTCTCGCGCAATAATAATCTCCCGATTCTCTCCTCACAAGAAGATGCAACTTGATTCAGCAATCATCCTGGGCTGATGCAGGAAGGTCGGATAAACTTCGATCTGTTCCGCTAATCACGGCTAGGACCGGCACGGGCTGGGTCTGGCAACATTGCCAGATATGACCCGCGAAACTCATCTCAGCGGATCTGTGCCAAGTGGAAACGTTTCCACCCAAAAACGTCCAAATTCGCGATTTCCTAGGTGAATCTTATTAGTCTCGATGTCAGAGGACTAAACGCCGCAGGTCGCGGCACTGGTCTGGACTGGAAACGTTTCCAGGGCTGGAATCGCGATCAGAGACTGGAAACGTTTCCAGGGCTGGAACCCGGGAGTGGAAACGTTTCCAGGGCTGGAACGACTCAGGGGTGGAAACGTTTCCAGAGCTGGAACAAAGGTCGGTGAGGTTACGGTGGGGGCGGACGTTGAGCCTCTTACCCGTACCCATGGGGTCGGCAACCGTTACCGTCTCGTAGCCAAGTCGAGAGCTTGCGGGTAAAGTGGCGAGATCCACTCACCTCCGGGAGCCCACCCATGTCCAACCCCTCCATCCCCGGGACCTCCGTTGTCACACCCGCTCGGCCCGATCGTCGGGCCTTGCTGGCCGTGCTCGTACTGACGCCGTTGGCGTCCGTCACGCTAAGCGTGTTGCTAGTGCTGAGCATCCTACACTTCCTGGCCCGCGTCCCCAACTCTGCGGTGGCCAACGGAACACTGGCCGATCCCCGGCTCCTTCACGACTTCGTCGAGCCGTTCACCCAAACCGGGCGGGTCTCGGTCACCACACACACCGACGTGGTCTTTTACCCCGTGCCGTATGCGTCGCCGCCGCATCTCACGCTGACGTCCAAGGCCGAAGATCGGTCGTTCGTAATTCTGCGGCAGGACGAATACGGCTTCGTCTGGGCGCTAACCGCCGGGCTCAAGGACGTCAAGGACCTGGCCGGCAAAGTGAAGGACGTGAAGGACCTTCAGGGAGCGGGCAATGCCCTAGCCGGTCTCTCCGAGCTGGGTGCGCCTGCCTTGCGGCCGGGAGACGAGCTCAATTGGGAAAGCCGTGGTGTGCGACCGTTCTCGGTGCAGTCGGCCCCACCGCCGTTCATCCAGAAGGGGATCCTCTCTATTCCGGGGCGGGACATCAACAATCAGGCCACTGTCACGTACGAGCAGGTGGAGTTTTTCCCGCACCCGTTCGCCAGTCCACCCAACGTGACCGTCGACCTTGCATATCAGTCGGGGCAGTGGGACACCACCAACGTCAAGATCCTGGCATCGACGCCCACCGGGTTCAAGTGGCAATCGGTGAATGGGACCAACCCCGGAATGCCACTCAAGGCGTCTTGGACAGCCAAGGGCGTGCCGGCCACGAAGGAACAGGTCGATGAGTTCGGCCGGAACCCGCCTCAGTTCGACAAGGAGCAGGTTTCGGTTGTCACGGACAAAGGGAAACTGACCTACGCGCCCGGAGAAGAAGGGGTGCAAAGCTTCTCGCAGCCGTTCGCGGCTCCGCCGAACGTCGAGGTGTCGTCGGTGATCGTCACCGAGATCACGTCCCGTGGCTTCAAGTGGAAGGAGACACACTCGAAAAACCCGCTGGCGATTCCCGCGGAGACCCATTGGACTGCTCGTGGGGTACCCGACCTCGCGGTCAACAAACCGGCAGAGAAGAAGTAACGGATGACTGGAAACGTTTCCAGGGCTGGAACCGGGGTGGAAACGTTTCCGGGGCTGGAACGAGGGTCCGGGGTGGGGTAGAAGTCGTTATACCGCGAGCGGGGATTCAGCCTCATCCAGGAATGGTGGCGACCCGTGGGGTGCGGGCTCAAGTCTGGAGGCAAGAGGAAGGGCGGAGCGCCGCCAGCTCAGGGAATGGTCGGTAAACGGCACGCCACGGCCATTGATCGTTGATGGGTGCTCCGGTACGGAGCTTCGTCATCTAGCGTCGGTCGGGCGGAACGCCGTGCCCAATGTTCTGACACCCTACAGGGGTCGAACCTGATTTAGGAGCTAGCAGCCATGCTATGGTGAGCCCCATGTTAGCCGCGGCCCAGATGCCTATTGGGGCCAGGCAGGCCACAACCCACGGTAGTTCCTCCGGCCGCACCTGCTCACCATTAACCTTGAGCCCCCAGTCCAGCAAGCCAGCCAGTACCAACAATACCACTCCGCCGAGGTAAATCGCCATCATCACCGCTGCCCACTTCGCCGCACTCCGGCTACCGTGCGCAACACGCAAACCCAACCACATGACAACAGGGCCACCAAGATCAAGTACAAATCGGCCATGCCACAACATCGCCCAAATCGACCCGACAAAGGATAGCAGGCCGAAAAGGAACAGGGACCGGCCAGCAAGAGTTTGCCCCATCTTTCAGTCTCTTTTCGTCGCTTCGACGACTGCCGAACGACTGTGTTCACTTGCCGGGCCGGCTGGAACGAACGTGATGTCTCGAAAAACCGTCACGCCGGCCCGGTCTAGTGCAACGCATGGATACCTCTCGTGGCCTCGTTGACGACGGGCCGGACCTGTCGCTAACCACAATTTCACGATGAGTGTACCACGCCCACGGCATGAAAGGAGCGATTAAGGGGATTTGACTCACAACCACCGAACATTGCCAAATATGACTCACGAAATCACCGTCAGCCGATTGGGCCAAGTGGAAACGATTCCACCCAAGAACGTCCAAATTCGCGATTTCCTAGGCGAAACTTATTAGTGCCGATGTCAGAGGACTAATCGCGGCCAGTCACGGCATTGGTCGGGAGTGGAAACGGGGGTGGAAACATTTCCAGGGCTGGAACGACTCAGGGGGGTAGAAGTGGGTACACCGCGAGCGGAGGTTGAGCCTCTTCCCGGTACTGGTGGCGATGCCGGCGGCGTGGCTAAGGTTTTGGCGAGACCGCTGCGGGCTCAGGGCTTGGTCGGGACAGGTTTGACGCGGCCATCGGTTGTCGGAGGGCACTCTGGCACCGAACCTCGTCATCTGGAGTCGGTCGGGAGGAAGTGTGTCGGACCGAAGCACGCTCGGAGTGGGTAGCCACCTGCCGAGTAGTTGCTATTGTTGACCGATGACGTCACTTCTCCATTTGGCGGGAGCTATGACCGTGCGTCCGGGAAAGCTTGGCCGCTCACGGCCGCGTTGCGGATGTACTTGTGTCAGCCGTTTCTCGGGCTCCGTTCTTTGGACACGACCATGCGAACCACACTCGCCTCTCTCCTCGCCTTGGCAACGGTTGCCGCGCTCTGCCCCGCCGAGCCGCCGCAGAAGTCTGCCGTCCCGCTTTTCGAGGGGCTCGGCAAGTACACGCGGATGGTCGCCACGTCGAAGCCCAACGCGCAGAAGTATTTCGACCAGGGGCTGATGTTCATGTTCGCCTTCAACCACGACGAGGCGATCCGGGCGTTCCGCCGCGCCGCAGAGATCGACCCCGATTGCGCGATGGCCTACTGGGGAATGGCGCTCGCCAGCGGGGTGAATTACAACAACCCGAGTTTCCCGCCGGAGAAGGCTAAGCAGGCGTTCGAGGCCGTCCAGAAGGCGCGGGAGAAATCGAAGCCCGAGTCGGACGCCAACCGGGCGCTGATCGAGGCGCTCTCCCGCCGCTACGCCGACCCGCTCCCGAAGGAGCCCAAGTCGCTCGAAACCGCGTACTCCGTGGCGATG
>DASZJS010000241.1:0-4948 GCA_035947935.1 Gemmata sp.
CAATCAATCGATCACGAAGGTTGCCAGGCGATCCACGTTTACCTGATCGGGTGGATAGTCCTTTCTTGCCGGCATCCGAGGGTAGACCTCGGGGAATGTGTATCTCGCTGCCAGCCACTCCAGCGGCCAATCATCGGGTAGTTCACTCACAGTGAAGCGCTGTTCGGCCCCTGGTGGGATCTTCTTCCCTTCCGAATCACGCAATGGCGTTCCCACCAACACCCGTGGCCCCTTCTCAGCAAGCGGCAGAGCCTTCGTGGACACGATGGATGACAGATTGAAGAAGTCGTAGGTGAGCCCATCTCGATCTCCGGCGTATCGTTCGACCATTCGCCGCATGAGAAGGAGCATGCGGTCGCGGTCCACAGGGTGGACGAGATCCATCTTGGGAGCAACGAACGCCAGCCGCGTGATCCACCCTGGCCGCCACTGATGCGGTAGGAAGACTTTGCTCAGACCCCGGGCGAGAGGCCCAAAAAGGGTATGTTCCCCCGGGGAAAGCACATCGAAAAGATCGTGGATGATCTGGCGGTTATCGTCGTACATCCCCACTCCGCCCGCCAGGAGCATGGTGACATCGATCAGCACAACAAGTGCCGAACACGACTTGAAGGCGAGTACCGTTGGTACAACAATGCTTTCGACGTAACGGGCATAGCGAAAAGAGAATGTCTCATACGGTTCCGATCCAGGAACGCGCAGAGTTGCCGGCAGCGGGCAGAACTCATTCTCTGCATCCGTGCCTGTGAATCGGGAACCTGCGAGATTCTCGGGTGTGTCCGGGCGAGCGGGTCGTCCGTGGATATCGAGAAGAAACGTCGAGGGTGAGATCAGCGGCTTGAAACTGAGGATCAGGTTCGCAAGCGCTAACTTGTAGGCATGAAGCAACTCGGCTGCGGTGACACCCGGCTTTGTAATCGCATCAAGGTAGGGAGCGGTGCAGGTACGGTATCCAGTGTCGTTAATGAACAGCGAGAGCATTTTTTCCGACCAGCCGGTGAAGTCCCTCCCCAGCATTCCCGCATCCGCGATACGCTCACCGGGTAAATCGTAAAGTTTCAACAGGCAATTGCTGAACCGCCAATCGGAGCGCTCGAACTGGCAGACGAATTGCGAGCGGTCGGTGGTTTTGGCGGGCCACTTCCCGTGATTTACCAGGGCATCGCGGTGTCCTGTATAGTTGAAGGCTGACCAGTCTGCGTCGGGGGGCAGGACTGTAAACTTCCGGGTGTGGGTTTGTTTGTTCCCAAGCGGAAATCGGTCTGGATCGTGATCCTGGAGGTGGTTGATGAGCGATGTGAGCAGGACCGTCTTCCCGGAGTTGTAGAGACCGACGACACCAACTCGGCACTCGGTCGTTTTCAGGCGAAGAATGCTCATACCACCGTACCCCTTGGAGCGAAGCCCAATCCAGACTCAGAAGTATGGGTCGCTCGGTCCTGTTCCAACGATGAATGGGAGTCCCTCTATTGAGAGGTATTCGCTTGACCCATATCGACCATTGTTCGTTTTTAGTCACGAATCTGGCGAACGCCCGGCCACAGCTACCGCGAACCGCTGACGACCGGCCGCGAAACCACTTCCATGCGGCGCACTCCCAACCGGTTCGGAGCATTCCCACCTGAGTCTGGGTTGTTGGTTGTGGTGGGCATGAGTTCTGGTATTATCAGCGAGTGCCCAAACCCTCCCCACTTTGTTGGATCAACCATGAGAACTCTCGTGTTGCTGGTCGTCGCGATCACGGCTAGTGTCGTCGTCGGACAGGTTAAGAAGGAAGCCCCCCAGAAAGAGGCCCCGAACGTCAAGCCTCGGGAAGGCAAGAACGAGACAATTAAGCTGTTCGATGGCAAGACACTCGATGGCTGGGAAGGTTACTCCGACCTGTGGTCGGTCAAGGATGGAGTGATTGTAGCGAAGAACTCCAGCCCCTTGAGCTTCAGTACATACTTGCTCACCAAGGGGAAGTACACCGATTTCCGACTGACTTTCTCGGCAAAACTCGTTGAGTCCGAGATGCACTCGGGCGTCTGCTTCTGGGGTGTCGCGAAACCCGATGTTGCCAAGGATCCGAAGAAAGAACGGAGCGAATACACGTATGCCGGCCACCTGGTGATGTTCCCATCCGGGTGGGGGATGTACGATCTTTTTGGTCGCAACGGTCTTCCGGTTGATGGCGGCCCAGCGAAAAAGGTCGGCAAGCAACACGACTGGAACGACATCGAGATCCTGGCGCAAGGGAATCGTGTTCGCGTAGGTGTAAATGGAAAGGCAGTAGTCGATTGGCGCGATCCGGAACCCGAACGTATCAAGGAAGGACCAATCGGGTTGCAACTCCACTCAAACAAGGAGCCCCAGGAAATTCATTTCAAGGGACTCGTACTCGAAACCTTCCCCAAGGAAGACAAACTCCTCACAGTACAGTAGAACGTCAGCCCTCGCACTCACATTACCGACCGGACAGAGGCTGACAGAGCAACATCAAATACAAGGTTTTCCAGGGAATTGGATTCTCTGGAAAACCTCCGGACGCAAGAAGACGCTATGAGTGGTATTCGCTTCACCCATATCGATCATTGTTCGGTATTAATCACGGATCTGGCGCGTGCTCGGTGGTTTTATCGCGATGTGCTAGGTCTCCTTGAGCTTCCGAAGCCAAAAACCTTTGATTTCGTGGCGTTGTGGTTCAAGTTGGCGGATGGGCAAACGCTTCATTTGCTCCAAAAACCTCACCCCGACACGCGCAGCCCGCGACACTTCGCGCTTCGCGTGCGAGATGCCAAAGCCGCCCGTGAACACTTCCGCCTGCACAGAGTGGAGATCCAAGAAACAGGCCCAATTCCACTCTGTGATCGATTCTTCGTGAATGACCCTGATGGGAATCGAATCGAACTGATTCAGTGGATTGAACCCTACGACCCCAGTGCGAGCGGAGCCACACAACTGGATTGATTGGAGCGTAACACACCTCTGCTGCATCAAACCGCGAGTTCCTTGTCTGGGTTTGGACCTGGGCGGACCCGTCGCCATGCAGCCCCAGCCAAGCGGAACATCAGCCCAGCACCTGGAACAATCCCTGGTGGCTCTGCCATCACGAGGTTCGGACGGAACACCATCATTAGCAAGAGTGGCATGTACCACAGCACATAGACCCCACCGCGGTCTCCATGCCAGAATTGCACTCCGATCAGAACGGCCGCAGAGAGGGCGATCAGGTGAGAGAGATTCTTCGGGTTAGGCCAAATGGTGATACTGCACAAAAACCCCACATAGAGAACGAAAATCGGCATGCGATACGCCCAGTGAGTTCTGGTCCAAAGGCTTTCGGTCTCGGTGCTGGGAACTTTCCAGGGTTGCCATTCTGGAAGGCTCAAAGCTGCCGACAGACCGAAACCACCTTCACCCGCCCACCACAGCACCAGAGCCGTGATGCCTACGCTCACGGTCGCGGCTGAGAGAAAGGCCAGCGCGAATCGACCGGCACCGCGGCGAGAATAGAACCCAGCCCACAACGGTAACAAGAGAATCGGAAACAAAGAACTTCCCGCTGCCAGTCCTAGTAACCACCCGGCTGTGATGGGTTTCCGATAACAGAAAACAGCCCAGACGAGGAATGCAGCGGGCCAAACGTGGTGTAACTGGCCGATGTGGTACGCCGTGTAGGGCACCAGCAAATACAGGGTGCCCATTCCGATCCCAGCCGCACGATCCTGGAAGTGCCTTAAGCCAATCATCACCAGCCCAATCACTACTGCCGCGTGGCAACTCATCGCGAGTGTCCGTTCAACCCAGAATCGAACGTCTTCCGGGGAACCCCACCGCCCGGTTTCTGTCTGTGCTTGCTGAACGACAGCGGTTGCTTGGTCCTGTACCTGCTCAATTGGTCTGGGTTGCCGCCCGACTGACCCCGGCTCGGGTTGATCTGCAACACGACGTACTGCAACAGAGCCTTGCCCAACAAAAAGTGCAAGCCCCAGACAAGCGAGCCCTGCGGTTGTCAAGTTTGGGCTGACCACAGGCCGCCGGATTAATGTCAGATCGAAAAGTGTTCGTGCAAACCAGTATGCTGAACCAATTAGAAGCCAGCCATAAGCAAAGAGTAACTCCCGTTGACCACGCTCCAGTAAGTGCGTTGGATCGGACTCGTCTGGTGAAGGAGCCAAAGCCAGGAGGGAGTGGGCTTCCTGGAGTAACAGAAATCCGGGTGCAAAGAGAAACAAAGTCAGCAAGTCAAGATTACGCAGGCAAATTGGGCGTGCAAACTGGAAGAACAGAGCGATTGTCAGGATCAATGAGAAATAGAACCACGTTGCCGCGTTCGGCAAGTGAAAGTCCAGGAAAATCGATGGCTCCACGGATGCCTCCCACGAGGGAACCGGGCAAACAAGCCGATATGATTGGGCATCACGACAGACACTGTAGATACGCTCCCGGAAGCCCTCAGTCAAGCAATACGGGTCCGAGAAAGGGGTATTCGTCATTCCATCATCATCGCGTTCCGCAACACCCGCGCCGGTGGAGACTCATTTCCGTTGAATGACTCTTTCTCAGCGAGGATATGCGATGCACATACTGCTTACGAACGACGATGGGATCTATGCCCCTGGTCTCCGGGCGCTGCGGTACGAACTCCTGAAGCTCGGGTCGGTGACTGTCGTTGCTCCGGCAACCGAGCAAAGCGCAGCCGGGCATTCTGTCACATTACTCAATCCGCTTCTCGTGAGCGAGGTATTCGAGACCGATGGAACCACGTTCATCGGATGGGCGGTCGAGGGTCGCCCGGCCGACTGCGTTAAACTCGCCCTGTTGGAATTGCTTCCCAGTCCACCGGATGTCATCGTTAGTGGGATGAATGCGGGGAGCAACGCCGGGATTAACGTACTCTACTCTGGCACCGTTGCCGCTGCCATTGAAGGGGCGTTCTATCGCCGCACAGCCATTGCCGTTTCCT
>DASZJS010000242.1:0-10477 GCA_035947935.1 Gemmata sp.
AAAGATTCACCCTTCACCGACAAGCCAGACAAGGTTGCGAGTGGAATGTGGTACGACGGGACCGTTCCCTCGCAGAAGAAATGGGCCGACCTGGGACAGTTCATCCCGTGGGTGGCCCCCAAGCCGGTTTATCCCGATCTCGACCCACCGTGCATCTGGTTCCCCTATGGTCGCATGGGGCAGTCGGCCAGCGAGCCGGTGTGGGATACGACGGGGGGTAAGTTCGGCCCATTTGCCGGGCAATGTTTCGTGGGAGATCAAACCAAGTCGATGGTCATGCGGGTGGCGCTGGAAAAAGTGAACGGTGTTTATCAAGGGACGTGCTTCCCGTTCCGGAGTGGCCTCCAGTGCGGCGTAAACCGACTGGCATTCGCACCCGATGGCAGCCTGATGGTCGGTCAGACCAACCGCGGCTGGGGATCGCTGGGAGGCAAGCCCTATGGGCTGCAACGAATCGCCTTCGATGGCAAAGATCCGTTCGAGATTCACCATATCGCTATGACAAAAGATGGTTTCGACCTCGTATTCACCAAGCCAATCGACCCGACGTCGGTGGGAACGAAGCCGGTTTCGGTCAGTTCATTCACCTACTTCTACTACAGCAATTACGGTTGCCCGGAGATCGATACTCGATTCGAGACTGTTGGGAAGCCACGGCTCTCGAAGGATGGCAAGACGCTTTCTGTCGCAGTGGGAGGCAGGAAGAAGGGACGGATCTACGAAATTCGACTCGATGGCCTCGCCACAACCGATGGCGAGAAAGTGCTGCACCCCGAAGCGTATTACACCATTAACGAGTTGGTGAAGTGACAGTTGCCTCGTGTATTAAAGGGATGAGTGATAAAGTGGTATTGCAGCTAATTTTTTTGTGGCGCGACTGAGGGCCAATTAATGACTGAACTGACACTGGAAGCCCTCGCCAAGCGAGTTGAGGCTCTCGAAAAGAAACTAGGGCAACAAGAGATCCACAAGAAGGATTGGCGGAGCGTTGTCGGCATGTTCGATGACGATCCCGAGTTCATTCAACAGGTTCTTGCTGAAGCCGAGGCTATTCGCGAGACTGAACGAAAAGCCGCCCGCGAGGGAAATCGAGAGTGATCCTCCTCGACACCGATCACCTGTCGGTTCTTGAAATACCGGCCAGTGAACGCCGGACGCGATTGGTCGCACGGCTTGCTCTGGCAGGCGACGAAGCGATCGGAACGACGATTGTGAACGTCGAGGAGCAGATGCGTGGTTGGATCAATGCCATCGCCAAGGAGCGGAAATCGCGCCGCCAGGTCCGGGCATATCGACGGTTGGCTGGACTATTCGAGTTCTTCCGTGGTTTCCACATTGCCCCGTTCGATGATGTAGCAGCCGACCAGTTCGACGAGTTCAGCCGTATCCGGATTAGCACATCGGATCGAAAGATCGCCGCCATCGCCATCGTCAACAACGCCTTGCTCCTGACGGCCAACCGGCGAGACTATGAGCAGATTTCTGGTCTGAAGTTCGAGAACTGGATGGATGAGCCACAAACCAGTTGAAACCTGACTGATGCGGTGATTTGGCGAGAGAGTGCTGCACCCCGAAGCGTATTACACCATTAACGAGTTGGTGAAGTGATTCTCATAACGAGCCGGAAGCGTGAGCGACGGGACGAGCCAAACCGTCGCTCACGCTTCCGGCTGTTTTTTCCGCTTGGGGGTGGTAGACTTCACACGTAGAGGTGATGGATCGCCACCGAACCGGGCCGATTCATGTCTGCTGCCCCGAAGCTTCACCCTGAACCGCTCTCTGTCTCCGATCTCACCGCTCAATTGCGGGAGTTGATCGAAGGCTGCTTTCCATCTCTCTGGGTCGCGGGGGAAATCTCAAACTTCACGCGCGCCGCCTCCGGACACTGGTACTTCACTCTCAAAGATGCTGGAGCACAGGTTCGGGCGGTCATGTTTCGCGGATTCAATTTGCGGATGCGATTCGATCCTAAAGACGGGCTTGAAGTCTTTGCCCGCGGCCGGCTCACCATCTACGAGCCTCGCGGTGAATACCAACTCCTCGTTGAGGACATCCAGCCGAAGGGAATCGGGGCAACCGAACTCGCCCTCCGGCAACTCAAGGAGAAACTGCTCGCCAAAGGGTATTTCGATCCGTTGCGAAAACGCCCGTTGCCGCGGTTCCCCCATCGTGTCGGGCTCATCGCTAGTGCCAGCGGGGCCGCCATCCGAGATATGGTCGAACTTTTCGCCCAGCGGTGGCCCCTCACAGAACTCATTGTGCATTTCAGTCGGGTTCAGGGTGAAGGAGCCGCAGGGGAAGTTGCTGCCGCGGTTCGATTGCTCAACCACCTGCACAGTACCGGCGAACTTCCCCTCGATGCAATCGTTCTCGGGCGTGGAGGCGGGAGTACCGAAGACCTGTGGGCCTTCAACGAGGAGGTCGTTGCGGATGCGGTTTTCGCATCCACAGTTCCAATTGTGTCCGCGGTTGGGCACGAGATCGATGTCACGATCGCGGATTTGGTGGCCGACCACCGGGCCGAAACTCCATCCGCTGCGGTTGTCGCTTTGACGCCCGATCGCCACGAGATGACGGCTGGTCTTCTGGAACTTCGCACCCGGCTGTCTGAAGCGATCGATCACCGTTTGGAACTGGCCCGCCAGCGCGTTGACCAACTTGCTGCCCGACCAGCCCTCCGACGGCCGCTTCAGAAAATCCACGATCTGGAACAGCGATTGGATGATACGACCGGGCGATTGATGCGAGCCATGAATCAGCGCTTGGTGCAGTCATCGACGAAAATCGCGGCCCTGACTGCCCACTTGGAATCGTTGAGCCCCTTGAACGTCCTCACACGCGGATATAGCTTAACTCATAAGGCCAGCGGTGAATTGATTCGCGCTGCAACCGAAGTTGAACCCGGCGACCTTATCGTAACCCGCGTGGCAATCGGTAAAATCGTGTCCCGCGTCGAGGAGGCGGGACAGATCGCGAACCCGAGAGACCGATCCGCAGATTAGAAAACAGAAAAGACATTGTTTTGGTTTTAAAATCGGCGTAATCTGCGGATCAATATCACTCGGTTAAGTTGGTCTTCCAAGGAAGGTTCGTTCGCCCCGCACTGGATGCGACATCATGCCCCCTACCCACCCTCCACCATTGCCCTTCGAGCAAGCGCTTGCGGAATTGGAGTCCGTCCTCCGTGAATTGGAAGATGGCACGACCAACCTCGAAGAGTCTTTGGCCCGCTATGAACGTGGTGTCGGGCTCCTCCGGCAATGCTATGCTCAACTCCGGGACGCCGAGCAGAAGGTCAAACTTCTTGCCGGTCTCACCGACGATGGTGGAGCGGAACTCCAGCCGTTCGACCACGTTGCATCCATCGAAACAGCCAAAGCTTCCATGCGAAAATCCAGGAAGTCCACACGCGACCCGGGAATACAGGAGTGATCGATGGATCAGGTCTGGAAGCCCACCGGCGTTGCTTCGGAATTCCGACCCGTGTCAGAAATTGAGTCATCATCGTCGGAATCGGTAGGGCGGGCAGTGTCAAAAAACTTGTGGCAGGACCTGAAACCCCGACAGGAGCGGATTAACGCTGCGCTCCGGTCTGCGCTTTTGCGGGTGTCTCAGGATAGCCCGGAACCCATTCGCGATGCGATGGCGTACAGCCTGCTCGCTCCCGGGAAGCGACTCCGCCCATTATTGGTAATGCTGACTTGCGAGGCGGCCGGAGGAACAATAGAGCAATCGCTCCCGGCTGCGTGTGCGGTGGAGATGGTCCACACGTATTCGCTGATTCACGATGATCTGCCGGCGATGGATGATGACGACCTTCGCCGGGGGATGCCTACTAGCCACAAGAAGTTCGGGGAAGCCCTGGCGATTCTGGCTGGCGATGCCTTGCTGACCGCGGCTTTTGAAGTGCTGGCGGGTGGTTACGAACCGCGCACGGCTGCGGTTAGCTGTCTGGAGTTAGCAAAAGGAGCCGGGGCCGTCGGAATGGTGGGTGGGCAAACACTCGACCTCCAGTTTGAGGGTCGGATCAAATACACGGGCAAGCAGGAACCATCTGTGGAGGTGGTTGCACCCTTAATCGAGCGCCTGGAAGAAACGCACGCCCGGAAAACCGGGGCGTTATTCCGATCGTCGTTGCGGCTCGGAGTATATGCTGCACAAGCGGAGCGAGTCGGGGGAGTCCACCCGGAGACCCTGGCTGGCGCAGACCAGTACGCCGCGGCGTTCGGTCTCGCATTCCAGGTAACTGACGATCTGTTGGATGTTGTAAGTACGGCCGACAAGGCCGGAAAACGAGTCGGCAAAGATGCCGCTCGCGGTAAGCTGACCTATCCGAGACTACTTGGAGTTGAGGAGTCTCGACGGAAGGCAGCGGAGCTGGGCCGGAAAGCGGTAGTGGCTGCCGAGCAACTCGGCAGCTCACTCCTCGCGGAACTGGCTCGATATGTTGTCACCCGAGAAGGATGATGGATCGACGAATAAAGGATGAATTGAAAGCGATGCCGGTTGCAACGTAATATGCCGGTTTGGATTCATCCTGATTTCCTCCATTTGCCTTCCTTCTCGCGGCGGAGTCGTGAAATGGCCAAGCTATTGCCCCAAATCAAATCCCCTGCTGATCTGCAAAAGCTCACGGATGAGCAGTTGCTGGGTCTCACTCAGGAAATCCGCGACGAACTCGTCCGGGTACTCACGGCCCGCCCAGCGCATTTCGCCAGCAATCTTGGCGTTGTGGAACTGTGCCTGGCCCTGCACCTGACCTTCGATTTCTCCCAGGATCGGCTCATCTGGGATACCGGGCACCAAGTCTACCCCCACAAACTGATTACCGGCCGATACGAGAGCTTCCACACAATCCGCACTAAGGGCGGATTGATGGGCTTCCCACACCCGGGCGAAAGCCCTTATGACCTGTTCATGACCGGGCACGCGGGCTGTAGCGTTTCAACAGTGTCCGGATTGAAGGCAGGCGACGACCTCCTCGGGAAGACCGATCGCAAGGCAGTCGCGGTCATTGGCGATGGTGCCCTCCCGAGCGGTATCGTATTCGAGGCGTTCAACAACATTGGCGGGATGGGCCAGAATGTCCTCGTCATCCTGAACGACAACAAGATGTCGATCTGCCCACGCACGGGTGGGGTGGCCCAATACCTCGACCAGTGCCGCATGACTGGGCTTTATCAAGGTGGCAAGCGCCGGCTGAACCAGATTCTAAATGCCATTCCCGTGATCGGAGAAATGGCTCACTCTGCCCTGGAACAGTTCCGCGATGGGCTCAAGGCGTTTTTCAAAGACGGAATGCTCTTCGAGGAACTCGGGTTCCGTTACTTCGGCCCGGTGGATGGGCACGACCTCCACGGTCTGCGCAAAATTCTCCGCGACCTGAAACACCAGACCGGCCCGTTGTTGCTCCACGTCTTCACCACCAAGGGACAGGGAGTCCAACAGGCAGCCGAAGATCCGGTGACGTACCATACGCCGCCAGTCTTCGAGCAAGTGGGGCCGGATCGGACGGTGGTGTCGTTCAAGAAAAGCAGTGGCAGAGCCTATACCGATGCAATCAGCTTTGCATTGCACGAGGCGATGCAGAACGATCCCAAGGTTGCGGTAATGACTGCCGCAATGTGTCAGGGGAACAAGCTGGAGAAGGTCCGCGAGGATTTCCCCGATCGCTTCTTCGATGTTGGCATCTGCGAAAGTCACGCAGTGGCCTTTGCCGCAGGCATGGCCAAGGCTGGTATGCGGCCTGTCGTGGACATCTACAGCACCTTCCTGCAACGTAGCTTCGACCAGATATTCCAGGAAGTGTGCCTCCAGAATCTGCACGTTGTCTTCACGATGGACCGGGCCGGATTCACTGGGCCGGATGGTCCGACACACCATGGGGTCTTCGATATCGCGTACATGCGACTGTTCCCGAACATGGTCTGCATGGCTCCAGGCGATGAAGCCGATGTTGCCTCAATGCTGCAATTCGCTCTCAAGCATACCGGGCCGATCGGGATGCGCTATCCCAAGGCGAACCTGGAAAAAGTGGAGCGAGCAAACCCATCGCCGCCGATCGAGTTGGGCAAGTCGGAAGTGATTTCTTGGGGCGAGGATGGGTGTTTCATCGTCTTTGGCACACTCCTCTCGAACTGCCTGGCGGCTGCAAAGAAGTTGAAGGCCGAGGGATTGGATATTGGAGTCATCAACGCCCGGTTCGCGAAGCCCCTCGACAAGGAAGTGATCCTCAAGGCTGTGGAAACGCTTCCGCTTGTGGTGACGGTCGAGGAGGGTACTTTGGAAGGTGGCTTTGGGTCGGCGGTTCTGGAAGCGGCGAACGCTGCGGGGCTGGATACCCGAAATATCGTTCGCAGCGGCATCCCGGATCGTTTCATCGAACACGGCGACCGCAACGAACTGTTGTCCGACTGCGGACTCACGCCAGACAAGCTGGCAGCCGTGGTCCGAGCCCACCACACCGCCGAGATGGCGGAGTAAACGTTTTCAGTGTTCTGAGTTCAGTGTTCAGTGTTCAGTTTTCAGCGAAGACATTGAAACTTCGTTGGCAGTGTCTACATGATTTAACTGAACACTGAACACTGAACACTCATGCTCCCCTCACCACCTCTCATGTGAAATATCTGGATGCGGCTGCCGTCCCTATTTCAACGGGGTCAATCCCGCATATCTTGCCGGTTCTCGGTTTGGGTGTTTGAATGCCATCGAGACGCACCATCGCACTGATACTTCTCTTTTGGTTTCTCACCGCCGGATACGTTGCCTATCGCGACCTGTGGCCGCGCCTGTTCCCATCCGGTCCGCCACAAATCGCAATCGAGCTTGCGGATGAGGCTGCTCATACAGTCCCTATCCGCTGGATTATCTACCGTGGCAATCAGAAAATTGGTGTGCTGACCTCCTTTATCAAATATGCCAAGGACGATGACACATTCTGGTTCACGAGCGAGTACAAGCAACTTGAGCTCGATGCTAGTGTTGTGAAGTGCATTATTCCCGAACTAACCACGGCTGTTCGGATTACACGCGGCGGCGATATCAGGGAGCAATCGCTGAATGGAAAGCTGGAAGCACACATTCTTGGTGTCAAGCTCGGGGATGCGGAAGCACATATTCATGGGACCGTGATCGATGGGCAATTGCTCGCGGAGTGCGTCATCACTTCCAGCCTCGGGAATTTCGAGCAAACACTCGACCCGGTTCCCGTCCCTAAAGGGCAGCCATTGAATCCACTACAACCTATCAACCGGCTGACCAACCTGATTCCAGGTCGCAGTTGGTACGTCTCAATGAGTAACCCACTCGATGATGCCCTTTTTGCAGTCGCTCGGAAGTTTGGGGTCAAGGTGCCGGAAAAGATGCGCGAGCCACTATTTGCACAGGTACTGAGCGATCCGCAGAATCTGAACTGGCAAGAACAACTGGTGCCATGCTGGGTCATCGAATATCGACAGGATGAGCCTGTGGCACGGACGTGGGTGCGTGTGTCCGATGGGAAGGTTCTGAAGCAGGAAGCGTTCCGCGGTGGCGAACAGCTCACGATCGAACGCGACTATTGACTGTTGTGGCTTCTGTGAAACCAACACCAGGGACCACCAAAAGGATTGCCCGATGATCGACATCCGCGACATCACCAAACTCTACGGGCCGAAGATCGCGGTACAGAACTTGTCGCTGCAAGTTCCGACCGGCGAGTTGTTCGCATTCCTTGGACCCAATGGGGCCGGGAAGACAACCACCATCAAGATGCTTTGCGGGCTACTGTTCCCAACATCTGGCACTATTCGCGTGGGTGGTTTCGACCTCCGCAACGAGGGGGATGCGGCTCGCGCGCTTATCAGCTACGTCCCGGACCAGCCCTTTCTGTACGAAAAACTCACGGGCCGGGAGTTCCTGAAATTCACTGCCGATCTCTACGCAATGCCCCAAGCGAAGGCTGAAGAGAAAATCGAAGAGGTGATCGGCCTCTTCCACCTCGAGGAATTCGTGGACGATCTGACCGAACACTATTCGCACGGCATGCGGCAGCGAACGGTGTTTGCCGCGGCACTCGTCCACGACCCGAAGCTGCTTATTGCCGACGAGCCGACTGTGGGACTTGACCCCAAGAGCATCCGCGAACTCAAAACTCTATTGCGGCGACTGGCTCATGGTGGAATGACGATTTTTCTGAGTACGCACACGCTCGATATCGCCCAGGAACTTGCCGATCGAATCGGAATCATCGACCGCGGCCAACTTCTGGGATGCGGCACGATGAAAGACTTGCAGAAGCAAGCCTCAAGCGATGGCAACCTCGAAGAGTTGTTCCTCAAGATCACCGAAGAAGTCGCGAGCGAACCGGTGAGCGTCTAGGGTCGCCGCATCGATAATCGAGACCGGTGGTGTCGCAGCGCTCAACCACAGGCTAATTGCTGCGACTCCTCCGGGGTCGGTAGAAGCTCCCAGGCCTTGCAGCCTTCGACCTGGGCTTATTTGATTGCAGGGCTTGGAGTCGTTCATGGGCATCGAACTTCCTCTCACTGCGGATCAAGGGCGGGTTTTCCGCCGGTTGCGGCTCGTTCTGTTCCGCAATGGGTTGCGACTGGCTCTAGAGAACGGCCGGACCCGGCTGTTCACCACGCTAATCACCTGTTTCATCGTGGCTGCGTTTACGTTCTGTGTCGGGTTGTACCTGTTTGACCAACTGGCGAAGAACAAGATTCCATTCAAGGGCGCAATCGTTGAGATGCTGTTCGATTTGCTCTTCTTTACCCTTGGGTCGATGCTCCTGTTCTCGACCGGAATTATTCTCTTTGCCAGCCTGTTCACCAGCCCGGAAGCGAGTTACTTGCTCAGTTCTCCCGCGCGTGCGGATCACATCTTCGCCACCAAGTTTCTGAGCGCGATTGCTTTCAGTTCCTGGGGCTTCGTGATTCTCGGCATCCCAATGTTTCTGGCGTTCGGCATCGTCTCCGGAGTGCCGTGGTACTTCTATGCACTTCTGCCCGTGTTTCTGCTCGGCTATGTCCTGCTGCCGGGATCGGTATCCGCGGCATTGTGCTTATTACTGATGCGCTATATGCCCCGGAATCGTCGGCAGTTCTTCCTGCTCGTCGGCCTGGTGGTCGTGGCTCTTGGCACGGTGTGGCTGTATCGAGTTGGGATCGGGTTCAAGAAATCGTTTGCCTCCAACGGACGGGAACTCAACGACCTGATCGGTCAGTTCGACTTGCTCCGTGGCGGCATTGCTCCGAGCCACTGGATGACCCGCGGCGTGATGGCCGCAGCGCGGGGTGAGATTGTCGGAGCGCTCGTACCGCTTGCCCAGGTGTGGAGCAACGGACTCGTTCTGTTCGTTCTGGCTACGTGGATCGCGAAGCGGGTGTATCGATCTGCTTACGATCGATTCGCGGGAAGTGGACGCGGCAAGAAAATCTACAAGACAAACCGGCTCGACAGGGTGATGGAATCGCTTGTGTTTTACCTCGATCCACGCACGCGCGTTCTTGTAGTGAAGGACTTTCGCACCTTCCGGCGCGACCCCACTCAATGGGCTCTCCTGATTATCTTCGGCATGCTGATGATGTTCGGTGCCAGCAACTTCCGGCAGTATTATGCGGCTGACCTGGCCGTGATGGACAAGTATGCCATCAGTCTGATCAACCTGAGCGGCACATCCATCCTGTTGTGTGCCGGACTGAGCCGTTTCATCTTTCCACTCATGAGCCTGGAGGGTCGTAAGTTTTGGATTCTCGGGCTCACACCCATCAGTCGGGACCAACTCCTGCGGGGGAAGTTCGCGTTTGCCGCGACCGGATCGCTGGTCATCGCCGAAGGATTGATTCTGGTGAGCGATCTACTCATCGGACTCCCGTGGGAGGGAGTCGTCCTTCATGGCGTGGTTATGGCCATCATTGCAATCGGTTTGAGTGCGCTGAACGTGGGGTTGGGGGCCTACATGCCGACGTTCAAGGAGACAGACCCCTCGAAGATTGTGGTCGGGTTCGGGGGAACGGTCAATATGGTGGTGGGACTGGGTTTCCTGGTTGCCGTGATTGGGTTGATGGCAGTCCCGTTCCACGCGGCCCAGTTGGCGAAGGTAGCGAACGGCGGCGTTGTCAAACCCTGGGTGTTTGCCGGAGCGCCGGTTGGATTAATTCTGGGCGTTCTTGCGGTGGTCCTTCCACTGCGAGCCGGGGCACGCTCGCTGCGCGACATGGAATTCTGAAAAGCTCGCCCAGGCCATCGGCTTTCAGCCTTCAACCTGGGCCTATACTTGACGGGGGCAACTCTGACACAAGCCCGAAGCGTTAGTTTTGAAGTTACGCTTTTTATGGTTGTTATGCGAAAAAGCCCGATACAAGCCCGAAGCGCCAGCGAGGGAAAAGCTGTCCCTCGCTGGCGCTCTTTGAAGTTGCGCTTTTTATGTTGTTATGCGAAAAAGCCCGATACAAGCCCGAAGCGCCAGCGAGGGAAAAGCTGTCCCTCGCTG